>CAJQMW010000095.1 GCA_905479535.1 uncultured Maribacter sp.
ACATCTGCAGGAACGATAATAGCGAAAGATTCTGAAACTAAAATTATTGATGGTGATGAACAAGTATTTATCAAAGGAATTCGCGGCAATGTAGCCTTCGTGCGGGCTTGGAAGGCTGATAGCTCGGGAAATTTACAATATCGTATGACAGAGCAGAACTTCAATAGGGCAATGGCTACGGCCGCTGATTTGGTAATTGCAGAAGTTCAAGAAATCGTTCCTGCCGGAGCGCTAGATCCGAATCAAATTCATACGCCCGGTTGTTTCGTAGATTACATCGTAGAGAAAAAATTATCTGAGGCGGATTTGGGTAGCTCTGCCTCTGTCGGTTCCTCTAAAAAGGTTGACGAAAAAAGAATCAATATGGCCAAAAGGGCCTTTAAAGAACTACAAAAAGGCGATGTGGTAAATCTCGGGATTGGAATTCCTACCCTTGTAGCGGATTATATCAGACCTGAAGATGGCATCATTTTACATACTGAAAATGGGATGTTGGGCGTAGGCCCGGAACCCAAAGATGGCAGGGGTGCCTTGTACTATCCGGTTAACGCTGGTAAAGTACCGGTAACCGCCGTACAGGGTAGTAGTTACTTCGATAGTGCCGATAGTTTTGCAATGATTCGAGGCAAGCATATCGATGTTGCCATCATGGGAGGCTTGCAAATCGACGAAAAAGGAGATTTGGCGAATTGGGCCGTTCCCGGAAAACCGCTCTTAGGCGTAGGAGGTGCTATGGATTTGGCCTCAGGAGCAAAACGGTTAATAGTGACGCTAAGCCATACTGATAGAAACGGTAATTCGAAGATTGTTCCAAAATGTACTTTACCGTTAACGGCATCGAGCTGTATAGATACTTGCATTACAGACCTTGCTGTTTTTAAATATATCGATAATCGATTGACCTTGGTAGAGATAATGCCTGGTAGTTCTTTACAAGAAGTTCGAGACAATACAGAAGCTAAATTTGTAGAAAAAATTAAATAAGTTATATGAAAGAAGCATATATAGTAGATGCTATTCGTACTCCAATAGGAAGCTTCAGAGGAGCATTGTCTCAAGTTAGGGCAGATGATTTGGCAGCTATACCAATCAAGGCGCTTTTAGAACGATTTCCAAACCTTCCAAAGGAAGCTATTGAAGATGTAATCTTAGGATGTCATAACCAAGCAGGTGAGGATAATCGAAACGTAGCGCGAATGGCCTTGTTATTAGCAGGTCTGCCTTATTCCGTACCAGGAGAAACAATAAATAGATTATGCTCATCTGGAATGTCGGCCATTATTCACGCCAATAGAGCAATTAAGGCCAATGATGGGGATGTCTTTATATCAGGTGGGATGGAACATATGTCAAGGGGTCCTTTCGTAATTTCAAAACCAAGTATTGCTTTTGGAAACGATGCTAAAATGGAAGATTCCAGTTTCGGATGGCGGTTTGTGAACCCCAAACTACAGAAAATGTATGGAACGGATGCGATGGGCATCACTGCAGAAAATTTGGCGGAGCTCTATAACATTAGCAGGGAAGACCAAGACTTGTTCGCCTATAACTCGCAAATGAAAGCAGCCAGGGCTCAAAAAGAGGGCCGCTTAGCCGAAGAAATTGTGCCCGTTGAAATTCCACAGCGAAAAGGAGATGCTATCGTAGTTGACAAAGATGAGTTTATTCGACCGGATACAACGCCTGAAAAACTAGCTAAACTAAGAACCGTCTTTAAAGAAGATGGAACAGTAACCGCTGGCAATGCTTCGGGTTTGAATGATGGTGCCGCAGCAATGCTAGTCACATCGGAGGATGCGTTAAAAAAATTTAATCTAAACCCAAAAGCTAGAATAGTGGCTTCAGCAGTGGTTGGGGTAGAACCAAAAATAATGGGCATAGGTCCGGTTAAGGCGACACAAAAAGCATTGTCCAAAGCGGGGCTTTCCCTTTCCGATTTGGATACTATGGAGTTTAATGAAGCCTTTTCTGCTCAAGCTTTAGCTTGCACACGCGAATTGGGTCTGGCCGATGACGATTCGAGAATCAACCCTAATGGTGGTGCCATAGCGATTGGACATCCTTTGGGGATGTCAGGAACAAGAATTGTTCAGGCTGCAACGAATCATTTAGGGCGTTCTGGAGGCAGATACGGATTGGCTGCGATGTGCGTTGGTGTGGGCATGGGATATGCCGTTATTATTGAATATGTTGGCAATTAAAAAGTTAAACCTTACTTATTAGTCCACTGTCTATCCTCCATGCTCAAACAACCAGAGAATCAAGTAGAAAATCGGTGATTTTAGTGGATATCTCATTTTTTTTTTAATGGCTTAAGCTGGACTAGTGGTGATTACGACTAACCTTACATAAATTCAATTTAAGCCACCTTTTATTTCCTAATAACCATTGATACCCTCACCAAAGTTGAACAGGGCGTAATTTTCGCCTTCCATGTAGCCCGGAACATCCGATTTTTGATTCTGGGCAGCAGCATCGGAAATTGGGGTGCTGAATGGCATTTTAGCGCTTGGCTGAAATTTGCCCATCACAACGTCCAAAATAGCTTCAGGAGTTGTTCCGAATGTAGCCAGAACACCCTTGATATTTTGGGAATTTTCCGAATAGATTTCATCAATGGCCCATGGATTGCTATAGTTTACGGCCAAAATGGTCGTCTTCTTAGAGGTCAATTTATTGATGTAGTCCACATCAATATTATTATATGAAAGACCCACATGAAGAGGACTTCCATCAGATGCAAATAGCGAGGGCCCTTGTGGAACAAGCCACAGTACGATTACATCAGACTTTTCGGGGGTGTCCACAAATTCTACATCCCAAGAATTGTCCTCTGTTTGAAAAATATTGGAGGGATTCGCATCTTCCTTATAGTGGTATGATTCGAAATACACTTTGGTTTTTGGCTTCAAGGGAAGCACTTTGTTGTCTTGGCTTCCGTTTCTCAACAACACTATCGATTTGCGCATGGCAAGGTCTGCCCGATCTTGAAATTCTTTTTTACCGATAGTATTAACGGCTAAATCTACATCGACATAGGGATTTTCGAAAAGGCCCAATCTAAATTTTTCAAGTAAAAGAAGATGGACCGATTCATCTACCTTGGCAATGAGGTCTGGGTATTTTTTGAGGGTTAAAATCAATTGTTCAGGGTCCGCCGTACCTGAAAAAATGTTTACCCCCGCATCAATCGCCTTTTGATAACGTTCTGTAATGCCAAGTTCCTCGACGCCCCATGGCATCATATCTATAGGCCCCGTATCTGAATTGATGATTCCTTGAAAACCTAGTTTATCGCGTAGAACTTCTTGCAGAATTCTTTTATTGTAGGCATATGCCACCTCTTCATATTCAGTGCCCACGGGGTAGGAGTAATAAGGCATAATCGACGACGTTCCTGCCTCGATGGCCGCCTTGAAGGGAATAAGATTGTTATCGAACATTCCCCCTGGAAAAACCTCTCTTTTGCCCCAATCAAAGTGTGGGTCTTGACCACCTTCCGTTGCCCCTCCACCAGGAAAATGCTTGGTAGTCAACGCGATGGAATTACTACCCAGCTCGTTGCCCTGAAAACCTAATACGACCTCACGCATTATATCGGCAGCGAGTTGGGCATCTTCTCCAAAAGTACCTTCAACCCTTTGCCATCTCGGTTCTGTTGCCAAATCGGCCATGTACATATAACCTTTCCGAATTCCGGCTGCTCGCCATTCCTGTCTTGCGATATCGGCAAATTCCCCTACCAATTTAAGATCGCGCATGGCCGCGAGACCTAGTTCACCCGGCCAGGTGGAAAACGGGGTTTTCCCAACACTCAAACCTATAGAGGCATCTATGTTAATATGATTTCTTGGATTCGAAGTAATAATTCCAGGTATTCCCAATCCGTCACTTTCACAAAGGGCCTGCAAATTGTTAGCCCATTCTGCAAGAATTCGAGGAGATGGATTAGCTCTTAAAATAAAATGCCTTTTGTGGAACTCCGTGACATCTTTAGTGGTTCCGGCCGCTCCCATATTAGGGACCGGTAATGGTTTTCGTGTGAAAATGTTGACGTCCATAACAGCATCGGTCTCATTAAACGAACTGGTAATGGGGCCAGTGGATTGCGGTTTGCTAAAAGCCCAGTCGTTTTCCAATCGTGTAGAACTGATAATCATAAAGCCAGCTTTTTGTTCCAAGCTCATTTTGGAAATTAGATCTTGGCTTCGCTCTTCAATAGGTCGCCGCCAATCTTCGTAGGAATCCAATTCACCATTCTTGTTCAAGTCCTTGAACTGGTAACCATCAATTTCCAAAAGTTTTGCCGACCGATGACCTAATTCAGGTTGTGCGATTTTTTCTTCATTTGTTTTTGTTTCTCCGCAAGATATTGCTACCGCCAGCAATACGGTAATACCACTTATGAACAAAAGTTTTCGTGCTATATTTATTGTCTTCATAGTACAGTATTTTACTTGTTTGTATTCCATCTTCCCCTTAAATAATGTGCGGCCATTTTAGGTTTTCTGTCCCTTGTCCTGTGCCTGCACTTTAAAAAGCATAATCGATAGTACAAAAAGCGAGGCCAACCTTATTTTCATGATAGATTTCATTCTTGCCTTAATCCTTTGGTTAATATGTGTTACTTTTATTCATATCGTTTCATAAACCAAAAAATTCTGGTAGCCAAAGGCTCAGTTGAGGAAAATAGGTCACCAGAAAGAGCGCGAAAAACATGGCCATAAATAACGGTAAAAGAGGTCTTTCTGATGCGCCGGTCAAAGTGTACTACGTGCGACGGATTAAACTGAGCATAGCAAACCAAGTGCGCCTAGTCGATTCCTTTGTGGTTAAATTTACTGTTTATTTTTTAGTTTTTTCCTCATGGATTCCCTCTTTATGTCGACCCTATGCAAGGAGTTTTTTATCCTGTCCAAAATGGCATCGGCGTTACGCGAATCTTAGCATAACGCGGATTATCATCACAAAAACGTAATGCGAAGTTTGAAACAGGATCATTTTAGAAGTAAAGAGCCATATACCATGAAAAATCTACCCAAATTCTTAAAAGAATTCGCACTTTCGCGAAAGGATTTTGTCTGGTCTTTTTCAATGTCTTCCATGACTTTTCTTGTCACAATCATTTATACTAAAACCATATTGGAAATTCCTTTGTTTATTCCAATGATTTTGGGAGTCGCCCTCTACACGTATTTCGGGGTCTTCATAAAAAATGCCTATCGCGAATGGTGTGAAGCTCAAAAAATATGGGAGGAACTTACAAGATATTCACAGGCCTTTTTCTTTCAAATAGCAAATTGCACTTTTGACAATAACCAACATACTTCCCAAAAACTTCGGGAAATCCAGAGGAGGATCATCTACCGACACTTGGCCTATCTTGTTTCATTGAAGGAAATGGCCAAACAAAATAATTCCAAAGATTTTAAAGGATACATTGCTAATAAGGAGTTTGCTTCTATAAAAAGGGCACATAACATCCCGTTAAAGATTTTGGAGCTTCAATCCAAAGAGCTAAAGATTTTAAATAAAGACGGCTATATAAATCAACAAGCTTTTCTGAGTCTACACAATTTAGTAATAAAGTTTATCCATTGTATCGGTAGTTGTGAATTTATTGCCAACAAAGATTTCAATGACACCAACTATACGTTGGGCAAAGTGTATATCTTTTTGCTTATATCATGCGTGACATGGAGTGCTGTCCCATATGTAGGTCCTTGGTCCATTGTTTTTGGGACGTCCATTGGATATAGTCTATTCCTGCTACGCAATCTTCAAAAATACTATTTGACGCCCTTTAATGATATAAAGTCCAGAATTGAGATTGACAAAACCATTAATGAAATTGAATATGCCTCATTGTCATCAATTGTCGGAGAAGAACTAAACGTTCTATTAAGGAATATCTAATACCTTTTTTGTAACCATAATTCATGTAGACTAAAACTAAAAATGATGGAATTTAAAGTATTTATATAGAGCTTTATATTTTGAATGAAATCATAGATTTCTACAGCCAATTTCAATGATTGAACTGAAGTTTGGTTTACTCCTAATCCCTAAATTGTTTTGGAGTTGATTTGGATAAGTTTATTTGTGCCCAATTCCCTATTCTAAGTTCACAATGATTTTAAGGTTGGAGGGGAACGGACAAAAGGGGAATTTTCAATTCGTCCACTAAATCCTTTTTCCTGTTTGCAGCAAGCAAATCATATAAAAAATTTTTTTTTCGGTGCCCCGCGACAACAAGATTAATATTATACTTATTTACCATATTCTTGATAGTTTTGGTAATAGAGCCCTGAATTAAGAGCCCCTCTGCCGGAACATCATGATTCTTGGTAATCTCCTTCGCTTCTTGCTCCACAAATTTTTTTGCCTTTTCTCGATCCTCTGCTCTTTTCTCATAAAGATATTGAGGTCCTGCTTCGCGAAGAAGCAAGTCTTCAGGATCGGCTTTTGAGACATGGACTATCCAGAGCTTTCCACCTGTGCTTTTTGCTATTTTCACGGCTTGGTCAAAAAGTTGCTTCGCATCCTGAGACAAACTAATTGCGACTAATATATTTTTCATGAATGTAAATTTTTAACGTTAATTACAATGTTTCAATTTTGACCATAAATTTTCATTTAAACCGATAACCTGTTAAATATAAAAAATCATGGTGGAGTTTTGAGAGCTGCACACAGCGTTGTCATCGACCGGAATCTACAACGCTTAATCGATTGAACGGGTTCCATCATCAAAACGCACAACTAGTAATTGATCAAAGGCTGCAATCACTTCAACGCGGAAATTCATAGTTGTTTGATGATGGCTCAGTAAACCAAAGAACCAAGGCGTTTTCTTGCCTATCGTTTATGGCATGTCGTTTTGCTATCTTCATTACTGGACCAATACCCACTTTGGATTCCTCTTAGAAAAGTTCCTTTATTTATAAAGTTCATATTCATTTATTTTTAGTAATCGATGGTTTATACCAAACTTTTAAGAAGGGTTTTTGATCAGCTATCCGTTTTAGGATAACGCCACTTTTATAACATCTTCCAAAGGAGTAGTTGGCCTTCCAATTAATCGGGAAAGGATACTGCCATCATCATATAAATCTCCTTTTGAGGCCGCGTAATCAAGCCCTGCGTAGGCTTTGGCCAATTCTTCGGGCAAACCGTATTCTTCAAGAGCATTTGCATATTCTGATTCGGCTAAATTCTTATAAGGAATTTGCTTTCCTACCTGCTGGGACACTTCTGCCGCAAGATCATTAAGTGTATAGACTTCATCACCGGACAACTCATAAACCTTACCTAAATGACCCTTATTGGTTAAAACAACTGCGGCAGCTTCAGCATAGTCCTCACGTGTTGCTGATGAAATCCTTCCTTCACCAGCACTACCAATAATGACCCCTGCCTTTACAGAAGACTTTAGCGAATTGGTGTAGTTTTCTGTGTACCACCCGTTTCTTAGTATTGTATTGGGGATTCCGGATGATTTCAAATGACTTTCGGTGGCAAGGTGCTCCGGAGCCAAGCTCATCGATGATGAATCGGCTTTCAACAAGCTAGTATATACAATACTTTTAATACCTGCTTTTTTGGCTGCGTCTATTACGTTAGCATGTTGTCTTTTACGCTGGCCGATCTCGCTACTAGATATTATCATCAATCGGTCGATTCCCTGAAGTGATTCTGCTAAGGCCTCGGGCACATCATAGTCAAAGACACGCGCATCTATTCCTAGATCAATCACTTTTGATGGGGTCCTAACCAGAGCGATTAAATCATCAACGTCGGTTCTTTTTTTCAATTTTTTCACTAAGAGCCTACCTAATTGACCATTAGCACCAGTTATTCCTATTTTCATGATTTACAATTTAGTTTCCTATAATGTCATTGATAGTACAAAGATATTTTGCCTAGTCTTGCTTTAGGTAACAGTAATCGGAAAACATATTGTAATATTCAGAAATCAAAACTGAGGTGCAACGTTATGAAGGAAACCGTTTATCGCTAACGCCTGGTAATATCTGACCTTAAATTGGTTTTCGGAAGATGAGGCAAAAAATAATACAAGCAAAAATGTCTTTCTGCTCAACAAATCGTTTGATGGACTGTGTCTGGATTGTAAATGTAGAAATGGATTAAAATTTGTAAATTAGTTTTTACTATACCCCGTATGGATCAGCCAGTAAAAATATTTAGATTTGGCATAGAAGATGCGAAAAAAGTAGCTTCTTCAATGAATGAGCCCCATACTCATCATTTTGAAGAAATCCTTATTGGTATGGATGGGTCTATAGAACATTTTATTGATTTTGAGACCATGATTGTACACGCCCCATACGTTTGTTTTGTAAGCAAAGGCAAGGTTCATAGGGTAAAACCAATTTTAAAAGACGACAAGTGCGATGTTTGGGTCATAAGGTTCCACAGTGAATTTGCGGCTGAAATTATTTTTCAACTCTACTCCGCTTTTCATAACAATGCCAATATTTTTTGGCCAGTTGAAAGGCTTACGGGACGTCTTCCGGTTTTGACTGAAATGATGTATAACGAATTA
>CAJQMW010000096.1 GCA_905479535.1 uncultured Maribacter sp.
ATAGGTGAGATAGTGCTTTGGTCACCACTCATATAAGGTACAATTTTAGCAGGATCGCCCCTTCTAGAAGGATAGGCATTATTCGGAGCAATTGCCTCCGGATAAGCATCTCCAAACTCTTGCTCAGCAACGTATTGCATGAACGTATCCAGACCTTCATCCATCCAACCCCACTGACGCTCATCGGAATTTACGATCATAGGAAAGAAATTATGGCCCACTTCATGGATGATAACACTGATCATTCCATATTTTACCCTGTCGGAATACGTACCATCCTCATTAGGTCTACCATAGTTCCAGCAAATCATGGGATATTCCATCCCCTGGTTTTTAGCGTGCACGGAAATGGCTTTTGGATAAGGATAATCAAACGTGTGCGAAGAATACGATTTAAGCGTATGGGCCACTGCTTTTGTGGAGTATTCCTCCCACAACGGATTTCCTTCTTTTGGATACATGGACACCGCCATAACATCACGATCGCCCATCTTTACCGCCTGCATGTCCCAAATAAACTTACGGGAAGTCGCAAACCCAAAATCACGGACGTTTTGTGCCTTTAACTTCCAAGTTTTGGTCTTATCGGAGAAACCTTTCTCCGCTGCTTCTACCTCTTCTTGCGTTACAATGATGACCGGTTTGTCGTATGATTTTTTGGCCTGCTCGTAACGTTGCATCATTTCCTTGGTATACACTTCTTTTCTATTCTGAAGAACTCCTGTACCGTCCAATACATGGTCCGCCGGTACGGTAATATTAACCTCGTAGTCCCCAAAAGGAAGGGCAAATTCCCCACTCCCCCAAAATTGATGGTTTTGCCATCCTTCTACATCACTATAGACCGCCATTCTCGGAAAAAATTGCGCAATCACGTAGGCCCTGTTACCATCTTTTGCAAAATATTCAAAACCCGAGCGGGCCCGATTCACCGTGTGGTCCGGAATATTGTAATTCCATTTGATAGCAAAAGAATACTTTTCACCACTTTTTAATGGCGTTGGAAGATCCACGCGCATCATCGTAAAATTGGTGGTATACGGCAGCGCTTTTCCTGATGCGCCTTTTACATAATCTATATTGAAACCGCCATCAAAAGGCCCCCCCATATATTTGCCGGCAAAGGAACCTGGTTGCTCTGCGAGTGGCACACCTCCACCGTCACGCAAGGGTGCCTTGGAATCCTTGGCCCTGACGTTTTGGTCTAATTGAACCCACAAGTATTCCAAATCGTCTGGGGAGTTATTGGTGTACGTAATGGTTTCCTCCCCGAATATTTTAGCATTTTTATCATCTAACCGAATATCCATAACATAATCCGCTTGTTGCTGATAATAATTGGGCCCTGGTGCTCCTGAAGCGGAACGATAGGTATTTGGCGTAGCGAACTCCTCGTAAAGTTGTTTGAATTTACTCTGATTGTAATGCCCCGGTTCCCTTTCCTGTTTTTCCTCTTCCTGCGCCGTTAAAACAGCAGCAAATAGGAATAAGATGGACGCAAAAGCATAATTGAATTTTCTCATTTTTTATTGAATTTTAATCTTGGAAAAATAAAGTTTTTTAAAGTATTTCTTAAGATTTGTTATAGATTTAACATTCCTTTAGTATCTGATTTTAGGAGCACGAAGCTCTTTTTCTTGCCATCGATCTTCATATGCACTACGTTCTGTTGCTCATCGTAGATATCCATTAATAGTTCATTTTGGATAGCAATACTGGAAACTTTGGAAAGCTCTATTTTAGGGACCTCCAGATAACAGATAATCATATCCGTATCGTACTTTTTTCCTAAAATTGTATACTCTCGTGGCTTACCGTCAACTTCTACCAAAAATTTTGTCCGTAGGTATTTTTCCAAATACTCCCGGTCCAAATCGGACTCTTTTTTAGTACCTAGTTCAGAATCGATATCATACCGTGTTTTCAAGACCGTATTCATATCGTCCAAAAATATACGCGTAGTTATCTGGATGGCCCTGTCCTTGTCGGAGTAACCAACATTAGTGACGCTTATATAAAACTTATGGGCAACCGTAAATGCCAAGAGGGGCAATATAAGAATTAGAAAAACTTTTTTTTGAATCCGCATAGAAGTACTTTTTAATTTTAAAACAAAATTAGTGCCAACCGGCACCTAGTCCATATTATTATTTTCCCTGTATACAAGACTTCGCGCTTTTAAATATTCCCAAATCTCGAAGAGGTCGTGCGTGTCCACTATGGCTTGGAAGTTGGTATCAATTTCGCAAAAGTAGAAAAAGTCATCGGTTTTTTCCTCCGGGATTTTCAACTCCGTCCGGTATAGGGAATCCGCATAAAAATCCCTGACCCTTGCTGTTCGATCATATAACCTGTTTCTTTCAAGACGTTTTTTCAGCATTTTAGTGCGTCCTGTAATACTATTAATAATGGGGTCAAGGGCCAACTTTGTTCCTTCGAAGGGGATATACGAAGCACTTCGCAATAGTCGCTCGCTTTGCGTCATTTTCTTTACATGAGCATTGGGCAGTCCCAAGGTAGAGGCGGTAACCACGGGTTCCAAGTCCAATGTTCCTATATCCTTAGTAATATCACCGGACAGATTATAAGGTGTAACCACCACCTCGTCCAGCTCGGTTAGGGCATCCTCTAAAGGAACGGAAAGAAATTTACTGGAAAAGATAGATGGAGTTACAACTACCTGTTTCTTCTTGAACTGTACCGCGGAGAAAACAAGGGTATCATTAACAGAGACGGAAATAGAAAAAAAACCGTTGACATCGGTTATCGTGGCCCTTTGGGTCGTCATATTCAGCACATGGGTGGCGGCAACATCCCCATCAGCACTGTAAACTCTTCCCTCCAGTTCTTTAACCGAAATTGTTTGTGCCGAAAGAGCCGTAGCAAAGTATAAAAAAGGCAGTAGTAATTTACTCCTCATTCATTTCCTCTAGAAAAGATTTACTGTGGTTAACCAAAGAATCTATCAACTGAAATTCGTTCTCTTTTCTAAGCAAGGATTTCGCAGGCATTTG
>CAJQMW010000097.1 GCA_905479535.1 uncultured Maribacter sp.
CATTTAGCGGTTGATTCTAATGTAGGAGAAATAATTTAACAGGATTAATGAGCGTAGTCACTAATCAGTACTAATATAACCAAACGTTTAAACAATAAAGTTTAGGCTTGTAAAGCTCTTCAACTCGGCTCCCATAAGGTAACATAAGAAAACAAAAACTCCGGTAATCAGCCGGAGTTTAGTGTCGTTATTCTTCTGGTTTTGGGTCCATCTTAAAATCGTCCATAAAGGCTGTCGTATAGTTTCCAGCCAGATAATCCGGATGGTCCATTAACTGCCTATGAAATGGAATAGTGGTCTTTATACCCTCTATCACAAACTCGTCCAGCGCACGTTTCATTTTGTTGATCGCTTCTTCCCTGGTTTGCGCCGTTGTTATCAATTTGGCTATCATGGAATCATAATTTGGCGGAATGCTATAGCCACTATATACATGTGTATCCATACGAATCCCATGCCCTCCGGGTGTATGAAGTGTCGTGATTTTTCCTGGGGAAGGCCTAAAGTTATTGTAGGGGTCTTCCGCGTTTATCCTGCATTCTATGGAGTGTAATTTTGGCGTATAGTTCTTACCGGAAATGGGAACCCCGGCCGCTACCAATATCTGCTCTCGAATCAAATCATAATCGATTACTTGCTCGGTAATGGGATGCTCTACCTGAATACGGGTATTCATTTCCATGAAATAGAACTTCCGGTGCTTGTCCACCAAAAATTCTACAGTTCCTGCACCTTCGTACTTAATATACTCAGCCGCCTTGACCGCAGCTTTCCCCATGGCATCCCGAAGCTTGTCCGTCATAAAAGGTGACGGTGTCTCCTCCGTTAATTTTTGGTGCCGGCGCTGCACGGAACAATCACGTTCCGATAAATGACATGCCTTACCGTACTGGTCTCCCACTACTTGAATCTCAATATGCCGGGGCTCCTCGATCAGTTTTTCCATGTACATGCCTCCGTTTCCAAAGGCGGCCGTTGCTTCCTGTACAGCACTTTCAAAAAGCTCCTCCATTTTCTCTTCCTTCCAAACGGCGCGCATTCCTTTTCCGCCACCTCCTGCGGTAGCTTTTATCATGACGGGATAGCCCATTTTTGCGGCAACCTTCTTGGCATCGGCTACGTCTTTCAACAATCCTTCCGAACCTGGCACACAGGGTACTCCGGCAGCTTTCATCGTTGCTTTGGCCGTTGCTTTGTCCCCCATTTTATCAATCTGGTCCCCAGAGGCACCAATGAATTTTATCTCATGCTCCGCACAAATTCTGGAAAACCTTGCATTTTCCGAAAGGAAACCATAACCGGGATGAATGGCATCCGCATTGGTTATTTCTGCGGCAGCTATGATATTCGGTATTTTTAAATAGGACTCACTACTAGCGGCGGGACCGATACATACTGCCTCGTCCGCAAAACGAACATGAAGGCTTTCCTCATCTGCTTTGGAATACACAGCAACTGTTTTGATGCCCATTTCCTTGCACGTACGAATAACCCGTAGTGCAATTTCTCCCCTATTTGCTATTAATATTTTTTTGAACATAGTTTTTTAGTTTAAGAGTTTACGGTTTAGTAGTTCATAAGTTCAAATGCTTCGGATTTAAACGTTAAACTTTTCAAACTTTAAACTTAAAATTATGATGGATCCACTAAGAAAAGTGGCTGGTCAAATTCTACCGGAGAGGAATCATCCACCAATACCTTAACAATGGTACCGGAAACTTCCGATTCTATATCATTGAACAATTTCATGGCTTCGATTACACAAAGTACGTCACCTGAAGAAATGGAATCTCCTACTTCAACGAACACGGGTTTATCCGGAGATGGTTTTCTATAAAAAGTACCGATGATAGGTGATTTTATGGTAATGTACTTGGAGTCGTCCGAGGAATCGTCTTTAGGGGCGGAACCTGTGGCCGCAGGGGCTTCTGTCTGCACGGGAACTGGCTGTTGTGCCACCGGTGCCGGTGCCATTGGAATGGACTGTACATAGGTGGTCTCATTATTTCCGAGGCTACCGGTCCGAATGGTTATTTTAATTTCATCCGTTTCCAATTTTACTTCACTAGCTCCGGACTTCGCTACGAATTTAATCAGGCTTTGAATTTCTTTAATATCCATAGTTTCAAATGTGTTTTAAGTAGTGGTTTAAATTCCGTTATAGGCCCATTTCAGATAGATGGAACCCCAAGTAAATCCGCCTCCGAAAGCGGCAAAAATAAGGTTGTCCCCTTTTTTAAGTTTACGCTCGTAATCGCTTAATAAAAGTGGTAGCGTTGCCGAGGTGGTATTCCCGTATCGCTGAATGTTCATCATCACTTTTTCCGAATCCAGTCCCATACGTTTAGCGGTTGCGTCTATAATACGTTTATTGGCCTGATGTGGCACTAACCAAGCCACGTCGTCATCGGATAAATCGTTCTTTTTCATCATAAGTTCAGCTACATGCGCCATGTTGGAAACGGCAAATTTGAAGACCGTTTTACCGTCTTGAAAAATGAAGTGCTTTTTGTTTTTAACCGTTTCTTCGGTTGGTGGCATTAAAGAACCTCCTCCTTCCATTCCCAGAAAGGGTCTTCCGCTACCATCCGCTCGCAAATACTCATCTTGTAGTCCCAATCCTTCCGTGTTTGGCTCGAACAGCACAGCACCGGCGCCATCTCCAAAAATAATGCATGTGGTTCTGTCCGTATAATCAATAATAGAGGACATCTTGTCCGCACCGATCAACAACACTTTTTTGTACCTTCCGGTTTCAATGTATCCTGCAACCGTACTCATTCCGAAAAGGAAACTGGAACATGCCGCCAATAGGTCGTAAGCAAATGCATTTACCGCACCTATTTCAGAAGCAACAAAAGCCGCTGTAGATGCTACCATACTATCCGGGGTGGCCGTAGCAACCACCACTAGGTCTATTTCCTCCGGATTTAGTTGGCTCTTTTCAATAAGTTGCGTTGCCGCTTTTATTGCCAAATAGGAACTACCTTCTCCTTCTTCTTTCTTTAATACCCTTCGTTCCTTTATTCCTGTCCTCGTTGTAATCCATTCGTCATTGGTGTCCACCATGGCTTCAAGCATTTTATTGGTCAGCACGAATTGGGGAACATAGCCTCCTACAGCGGTAATAGCTGCCGTAATCTTGGTCATATATCAGTAGTTCTTTGAGTAAAAACCTTTAAAAACACATCAAAAGTCGTGAAAAATAGTGATTTCCGCAGACTTTTTGTTGAAA
>CAJQMW010000098.1 GCA_905479535.1 uncultured Maribacter sp.
GCAAAACACGTTCACCAGTTGGCAGAAGCTTATGGTGCAACGGTAATTCTGCATACCGATCACTGTGCCAAGAAGCTACTGCCCTGGATAGATGGTCTATTGGATGCCAGTGAGAAACACTTTGCGGGGACCGGAAAATCCCTGTTCAGTTCGCATATGATCGATCTTTCGGAAGAGCCATTGGAAGAAAATATCGAAATCTGTAAAGGATATCTGGAGCGCATGAGCAAAATGAACATGACTTTGGAAATTGAATTGGGAATCACCGGAGGCGAGGAAGATGGCGTGGATAATTCCGATGTTGACGATTCAAAATTATATACGCAACCAGAAGAGGTAGCTTACGCTTATGAAGAATTATCGAAGGTAAGCCCTAGATTTACGATTGCGGCCGCCTTTGGTAACGTCCATGGCGTTTACAAACCTGGTAACGTGAAATTGACCCCGAAAATATTAAAGAATTCCCAAGAATATATTTCTAAAAAATATGGAGTTGAGCACAACCATATCGACTTTGTTTTTCATGGTGGATCGGGATCCTCCGTTGAAGAAATTAGGGAAGGGATTAGCTATGGGGTCATTAAAATGAACATCGATACCGATTTACAGTATGCTTTTCTTTCTGGCGTAAGAGACTACGTTCAAGATAATAAGGAATATCTACAGGCCCAGATTGGAAACCCCAAAGGTTCCGACGAACCTAACAAAAAATTCTACGATCCCCGCGTTTGGTTACGTTCCGGCGAAACCGCTTTTGTTGCGAGACTTAAAAAAGCATTTGAGGATTTGAACAATGTAAACACGTTATAATTCCCTTAGCATACTAACTTTTAAAATGGAAAACATGACGGCTTGGTTTAAAAGAAAGGAAAAAGGAATACAGACTTCTACCGAGGAGAAAAAAGACACCCCTAAGGGGCTTTGGTACAAATCCCCAACCGGTAAGATCGTAGAGTCCGATGATTTGGCAAAAAACTTTTATGTAAGTCCGGAGGACGATTACCACGTAAGAATAGGCAGTAAGGAATACTTTGAAATCCTTTTTGATGATAACGAGTTTACGGAATTGGATGCCAAACTATCCTCGAAAGACCCCTTGAAGTTTGAAGACACTAAAAAATATAGTGACAGACTAAAGGCTGCACAGAAAAAGACAGGTTTAAAGGATGCCGTTAGGACCGGTTACGGAAAATCCTTAGGTAAGGACATTGTTATTTGTTGTATGGATTTTACGTTCATTGGTGGATCAATGGGAAGTGTCGTTGGAGAAAAAATTGCACGCGGTATAAACCATGCCATAAAAAAGAAGGTTCCCTTCATAATGATATCAAAATCCGGAGGTGCGCGGATGATGGAAGCCGCGCTCTCGCTCATGCAACTGGCCAAAACATCTGCCAAGTTAGCGCAATTGTCAGAAGCTGGCCTTCCTTATATTTCCCTATGTACCGATCCGACTACTGGTGGTACCACGGCCTCCTACGCAATGCTGGGGGACATCAATATCTCCGAACCCGGTGCTTTAATCGGGTTTGCCGGGCCAAGGGTGGTAAAAGAAGCCACCGGAAAAGAGCTACCCGATGACTTCCAGACGGCGGAGTTCCTCCTAGAACACGGGTTCTTGGACTTTATCTCGCATAGAAGAGATTTAAAAAAGAAAATAAATCTTTACATCGATTTAATCCAGAACAACCCCATCAGATCTTAAAAATCTTCCGAATGAAATTGTCCATAAAAGCAATACCATTGGCTGTGATTTTATGGATGTGTTGTTGTTCCTCTTGTGCACAAAATAATGTGGACGAAACTATGGAACAAGAGAAAATACCAGCCCAAGACGGTTCGGCCAACGTGACCCAAGTTGAAGTATTAGGAAACGAGAACGCCTACACCTTTAATGTTACTATTTCCAGTCCGGATACGGGCTGTGACCAATATGCGGATTGGTGGGAAGTCATAGACCTCCAAGGAAACCTATTGCACCGCAGAATATTGGCCCATAGCCATGTAAACGAACAGCCCTTTACCCGTTCCGGCAGTCCGGTGAACATTGACCAAAATACAGAAATATACATCAGGGCCCATATGAATACGACGGGCTATGGTACAACTGTTTTTAAAGGAACCGTTGCCAGCGGACTTGCTTCATCCAACCTAGAGGCAAAATTCGCTAAAGAGCTGGAGGAAACAGCTCCCCTGCCCGATGGGTGTGCTTTTTGAGTTTTAGTTCACTTTCCCATCCCGATATTTATACTAAGTACCGGAAAAAAGCATTTTTTTTTATTTTAATTGTATATTTGCCGCCTGATTGAAAGACAGTCAGGTACATAAAAATCATTTAAAATAATATTGGAATGTATTTAACGAAAGAAGTAAAAGCCGAAATCTTCAAGAAACACGGCGGAAAAGCGGAGAACACAGGTTCTACAGAAGGACAGATTGCATTGTTCACCCACAGAATTAATCACTTGACCGGTCACCTGAAAAAAAACCACAAAGATTATAATACTGAACGTTCTCTTGTGAAACTGGTAGGTAAAAGAAGGAGTCTTCTAGACTATATGATGAGAAACGATATTGTAAAATATAGAGAGCTTATCAAAGAACTAGGTATTAGAAAATAAATTTTAAAGGGGATAGCTTACTATCCCCTTTCTTTTAAAATACTCCTTGTTCTAGGAGGCTAAAGACAGAACAACACAAAAAGCTACACGTAGTTTTTCATTGGTCAGTGCCAGCGGCACACACAACAACACAACAAAAACCCAGACCAAAAGAAAAATGGCTGGGAGACCATTGTTTAACAAATCCCGAAAAGTATCGGGTATAAATCAATTTTATGATTCCAAAAGTATTTAAAGAGGTCATTGACCTTGGTGACGGTAGGGAAATTTCTATCGAAACCGGAAAATTGGCAAAACAGGCCCATGGTTCTGTTGTTGTACAATCAGGAAAATGTATGCTGTTGTGTACAGTAGTTTCCAACTACGAGCAAAAAGATTTAGATTTTCTTCCACTTACGGTAGATTATCGTGAAAAATTTGCGGCGGCAGGTCGTTACCCAGGTGGTTTCTTCAAAAGAGAAGCAAGACCAAGTGACGGTGAAGTGTTGACTATGCGTTTAGTAGATCGTGTTTTACGTCCATTGTTCCCAAAGGATTATCACTCTGAGACCCAGGTGATGATTCAGTTAATGTCTCATGACGAAGACGTTATGCCAGATGCCATGGCTGGCTTAGCAGCATCTGCGGCGATTCAATTGTCCGATTTTCCTTTTGAATGCGCCATTTCAGAAGCTAGAGTTGGTCGTGTGAATGGCGAGTTCATTATTAACCCGACTAGAGCCCAGTTAGCTGAATCCGATATCGATATGATGATTGGTGCTTCTGCTGATTCTGTGATGATGGTAGAAGGTGAAATGGATGAGATTTCAGAAGAAGAAATGGCAGATGCCATCAAATTTGCGCATGAAGCCATCAAGGTACAGTGTGCGGCTCAGTTACGTTTAGCTGAAGCCTTCGGTAAAAAAGAGGTACGTGAGTATCCTGAAGAGCGGGAAGATGAAGATCTTGCCAAGAAGGTTCACGATATGGCTTATGATAAAGTATATGCGATTGCCAAAGCAGGTTCTGCAAAGCACGAAAGAAGTGCTGCATTTTCAGAAATCAAAGAAGAAATAAAGGCTACTTTTTCCGAAGAGGAATTGGAAGATTTTGGAGGTTTGGTTTCTAAATATTACAGAAAAGCTGAAAAAGCGGCAATTCGGGATTTGACCTTGAGTGAGGGACTTCGATTAGATGGTCGCAAGACCGATGAGATTCGCCCAATTTGGTGCGAGATCGATTACTTACCGTCAACACACGGTTCTGCAATTTTTACAAGAGGTGAAACGCAAGCATTGGCTACCGTAACATTAGGTACGTCGCGTGATGCAAACAAAATTGACATGCCATCGCATGAGAGTGAAGAAAACTTCTATTTACACTATAACTTCCCTCCGTTTTGTACTGGAGAAGCAAGACCTATTCGTGGAACGTCTCGTAGAGAGGTTGGTCACGGTAACTTGGCGCAACGAGCGTTGAAAGGAATGGTTCCTGACGATTGCCCATATACAGTTCGTGTAGTTTCTGAGGTATTGGAATCTAACGGTTCTTCTTCTATGGCAACCGTTTGTTCGGGTACCATGGCTATGATGGATGCTGGTGTTCAATTGAAAAAACCGGTTTCTGGTATTGCCATGGGATTAATCTCTGATGCCAATTCTGGAAAATATGCAGTGCTTTCGGATATCCTAGGAGATGAAGATCACTTGGGTGACATGGATTTTAAAGTAACAGGAACGGCTGACGGAATTACAGCTTGCCAGATGGATATCAAAGTAAAAGGATTGTCCTACGAAATTCTAGTAAAAGCACTTAAGCAAGCTAGGGACGGTCGTTTGCACATTCTCACCAAATTGACGGACACCATTGCAACTCCCAACGAGGATGTAAAAGCACATGCTCCTAAGATGGTGACACGCACGATTCCTAACGAATTTATCGGTGCCTTGATCGGACCCGGTGGAAAAGTGATTCAAGAACTTCAAAAAGAAACGGGAACTACTATCGTTATCAACGAAGATCCGGTTACCGAAGAAGGTATTGTTGAAATTCTAGGAACGGACCAAAACGGAATCGATGCCGTATTGGCAAAAATTGATTCTTTAATGTTCAAACCTCAAATGAACGAGGCTTACAAAGTAAAGGTCATAAAAATGTTGGACTTCGGTGCTGTGGTAGAGTATCTTGAAGCCCCTGGCAACGAGACGCTACTTCACGTATCTGAGTTGGCATGGGAACGCACGGAGAATGTATCCGACGTGGTGAACATGGGCGATGAGTTTGAAGTGAAGTATTTAGGTACAGACCCAAGAACGCGTAAAGAGAAAGTTTCCCGTAAGGCTCTTTTACCAAAACCGGAAGGTTTTAAAGAACGCCCCCCAAGAAGCAACGATAGAAATCGTGGTGGAAGGGATGACCGCCGAGGTGGACGTGACAATAGAGATCGTAAGCCCAGAAGAGATTAAGTAAATACTATTTAATTACAAATAAAGCCTCAACAACCAGTTGGGGCTTTATTATACCATACAACGGAAAAAAGAACTTTTTTAAGTCAATTTGTAACATTCCGTACTTTTTTACGTATAAGTATATGCAGTCTATGCAAATTGAACTTAATTTACTTTAATGAGACAGCTTAAGATTACAAAACAGGTCACCAATAGGGAGACCGCATCTTTGGACAAGTACTTACAAGAAATTGGAAAAGTAGACTTGATTACCGCTGATGAAGAAGTAGAGTTGGCACAACGCATCAAGGCAGGCGACCAGATCGCTCTTGAAAAACTTACAAAGGCCAACCTCAGATTCGTGGTATCGGTTGCTAAGCAGTACCAAAACCAAGGACTTACTTTACCGGATTTGATCAACGAAGGCAACCTTGGGCTGATCAAAGCTGCACAGCGTTTTGACGAAACGCGGGGATTTAAGTTTATTTCCTACGCCGTATGGTGGATCCGTCAATCTATATTACAGGCGTTGGCAGAGCAATCCCGTATTGTTAGATTGCCTTTGAACAAAATTGGTTCGATCAATAAGATCAACAAAACCTTTGCTTTCTTGGAGCAAGCGCATGAACGTATGCCTTCCGCTGAGGAAATTGCCAAGGAATTGGATATGACGGTAGATGACGTTAAACAGTCCCTGAAGAATTCGGGCCGCCACGTATCCATGGATGCACCTTTGATAGATGGAGAAGATTCCAACCTCTATGATGTTCTTCGCAGTGGTGAATCTCCAAATCCTGATAGAGAGTTATTGCATGAATCCTTGCGTACGGAGATCGAACGTGCTTTGGAAACCTTAACACCAAGGGAAGCGGATGTAATTCGTCTTTATTTTGGTCTTGCAGGTCAGCATTCAATGACCTTGGAAGAGATTGGTGAAACTTTTGACCTTACCAGGGAAAGGGTACGCCAAATTAAGGAAAAAGCCATCCGTAGATTAAAGCATACCTCAAGAAGTAAAATCTTGAAAACGTATTTGGGCTAACACATTTTGTATTAGCGCTATAAAAATTACACGTTAAATATTCCTTAAATTGGAAATTTGGCATATAAGTTGTAATTTTAACGGTAACAACAGTTTATCATGACTGTTCGTTTTTTGATTGATGAATAAACTCCGGCTGATTACCGGAGTTTTTTTATTAATACCATAAAGCAGAAATTATCCGCTGGCACTGTATTACAATTCCCTGATGGACTATTTAGTAGAATATCTACGAATTACCTAACTTAGATTTTTGCCGCATCAATCCACTGGATGAAACTTACCGCCAAACTTATTATTATGATACTACTTCTCGATTCTTGTAAAGTAGCAGGTGAGAAATACCAAAATTTTAAAGATTATCCAACGCCTAAAGACACCAACCTTTGGTTGGATTATAGTAAAGCTGCGACCGAATTCAAGATTTGGTCTCCAACAGCGGAAGAAGTAACATTGAATCTTTATAGGAGTGGAAATGATGGTAAGCCCTATTCCAAATTTGACATGGAGACTTCCGAAAATGGGCTTTGGAAAGTAAAAATCGAAGGGGACCTTAATGGCAGCTACTATACGTATCAGGTAAAGGTAGATGGGCTTTGGTTGAGCGAAACTCCAGGTATTTACGCAAAAGCCGTAGGTGTGAATGGAAAAAAGGCCATGGTTTTGGACATGGAAAGTACAAATCCACGGCATTGGGATTCTGACAAAGGCCCAGAAATCAACTCTCCAAATGAGGCTATAATATATGAACTGCACGTAAGGGACATGACGATTCATCTCGAATCCGGTTCATCAATGCCCGGAAAATATTTAGGACTGGTAGAAAGCAACACTAAAGGACCCGATAATGTTTCCACAGGAATAGACCATCTTAAGGAACTGGGAACTACCCATGTACATTTATTGCCCAGTTTTGACCATTACGCCATTGACGAAACCAAATTGGATAGTGCACAATATAACTGGGGCTATGACCCACAAAATTATAATGTCCCGGAAGGCTCCTTTTCTTCAGACCCCTATAATGCAGAGGTCCGGATCAAGGAATTTAAGCAGATGGTCCGGACCTTTCATAGCAATGGAATAGGCGTCATTCTAGATGTGGTCTATAATCATACAGGAAGAACCGAAGCTTCCAATTTTAATAGAGAAGTTCCTGGCTATTATTATAGACATTTGGAAGATGGAACATACGCCGATGCCGCGGCTTGCGGAAACGAAACGGCATCGGAAAGAGCCATGATGCGAAAGTTTATCTTGGAATCGGTTTCGTATTGGGCAAAAGAATATCACTTGGACGGATTCCGGTTCGATCTCATGGGGATACATGATATCATGACCGTGAATGAGGTTTCCAAAAGGTTAAAAGAAATTAATCCGAACATTTTGATATACGGTGAAGGTTGGACGGCTAAAGATTCCCCGCTTCCTGAAGATAAACGAGCACTTAAAAAGCATGCCCAACAATTACCGGACATCGCTGTATTTAGTGACGATATAAGAGATGGGATTAAAGGTTCTGTTTTTGACGATGAGAGTACTGGTTTTGTAAGCGGTGCCAAAAATATGGAGGAATCCGTAAAATTTGGGGTAGTTGGGTCCATTCTCCATCCACAAATAGATTATAAAGAAGTTAACTATTCAGATCAGCCTTGGAGCTCAGCACCTTGGCAGGCCATCTCGTATGTTTCCTGCCATGATAATCATACACTGTACGATAAACTCAAGGTCTCACGTCGTGACTTGTCACATGAAGAGTTAGTAGCCATGGATAAATTAGCAAACGCCATCGTTCTAACTTCTCAAGGCACTGCCTTTATACATGCCGGAGCTGAGCTTTTACGCACTAAAAATGAAGAGCACAACTCGTACAACCTTCCTGACTCCATAAATCAAATTGATTGGAACTGGAAAGTAACTCATAAAGCGGTCTTTGATTATTATAAAAATCTAATTGGTCTAAGAAAAACTCATCCCGCTTTTCGCATGACCAATTCTAAAGACGTAGTGGATAAC
>CAJQMW010000099.1 GCA_905479535.1 uncultured Maribacter sp.
TTCAATGGCTTGTTTTTGATTTTTCAATAATGTGGAAATACTACTTGGTAATGAAGTATCGCTTATAATATCATCATATTCTTCAACTGCGGATTTTTCACCACGTATGGCTTCCTCCAACATGGCTTCTTCGTCATCTGATGAGAACAAGGCCTTGACATCCATCCAAGTTCTATGTGCTTTTCCCGTTAGGCTACCTCCCTTATCAACTTCTTGTCCAAAGGATTTGATTTCACTTTTAAGTGCATGACCAAAATCATAGCGTTGTTGCGCCTTGCCTTTAAAATATGATTTTAAAGCAGGGTTATCGACGTGTTCCGCCGCCTTTTTAAAACCCTTTTCGGCATCGTAGGTCTTTTCTAATAAATCGTTCAATTTTTCTCCAACTTCTTCTGTGTATGTACTCATTACATTAAGTGTTTAAAATTACGTTGCTATCTGAATTTTGGAATGCCGGCAACATTACATTCATATTATAGGTTGTAAAACCTATTTCTGTCTTTAAACCTTCTGATTTTCTCCTTCAATTCTTCGAGCTGATGAGCTTCTTCATAATCAATCCTTGCCGTTATCTGTTCCATTGGAATATCGACGAAAGATTCGGTTTTGTCCTCGGAAGGAATAAAGTCCATAGCACGGTCATCAGCTTTTGTGTTTTGATTTTTAACAATCATTCTAATGAAGTACAAAGCAAATCCTATTGCTATAATCCCGAATATTTCTACCAATGAAATCATGATTTTTTTTATAAATTTATATGATTATTAGGATTTGTCTTAGCTGTAAAAATCGAACTCTTGACCCATACCGATAGGGTTAAACCTGAAAAGCGATAGGGTTAACGATGAGTGCGGTGTGAGTTGAAAACCAACTGGTTTTTTCGGAATTTTAACAATGAGTTTACGCAAGAACTGAGATTTTGTGAGTTTTGACCAAGCAAAACTTTCTTCCCACTACTTGTTCGTTCTCCAAAAATTTAAGTAATGGGAAGCACAAATCCAGCTAAAAGAAATAAAATGATAAGAACAGGAAGTAAAGTAAAGTGGAATTGGGGCAATGGTTCCGCCACCGGTACCGTGCAAGAAACGTATACCTCCAAGGTTACCAAAACCATTAAAGGTACAGCGGTAACCCGCAATGGCGAGGAGGGAGACAAAGCACTGTACATTCAGCAAGAAGATGGGGATTTCGTGCTAAAGAGCGAAAGCGAAGTGGAGAAAGTGGATTAAAGTTCAGGGCACGGGGGCATTACTTATCTTTCTTTTGTGTAAGGTTTACGCCCAATTCCTCCGGAAAGTTTAACGTTCTGATGGGGAACGGAATTTCAATATCATTTTTATCGAACGCTTTCTTTAGGGCGATCATGGCATCTGTTTTTGCCTTGGCAACTTCTAAAGCCGAAGTAGAATTAATCCAAAACCGGACCTCAAAGTTAATGGAGCTATCCCCAAATTCCTGATAAAGGAATATAATATCCTCTTTTGCTTCAACCACTTCAAATTTTTCCAATATGGTCTTCTTTACCAAATTTCTTACGGACTCAAGGTCTGAAGAATAGCCAACGCCACATTCTAGAATAACGCGAGACTGCGCCGTAGTGGAATAGTTCTTAATGGGATTTTCTACCACTAATTTATTCGGGATGAATACCAGATTATTATCAGGTTGTTTTAAGGTAACGGACCTAAGGTCTAAGTCCACAACTTCCCCTTCAAAACCATTACTCTCTATCCAATCCCCAAACTTAATGTGTTTTATGTATGACAGCACGATACCGGAATAGGTGTTTGCCAAAGCTCCTTGCAGGGCAAGACCAACAGCCAATCCCATAACCCCGGCACCTGCCAGTACGGTATTAAGCGCCTTACTTAAATTAAGAATCCCCAAGACCAAAAAGAGTCCTAAAAGAACTACGACAAATGAAGTTATTCTAGACAAGAGGCTTTTCATGGAAGCTTGCAGCTTGGTTTTGTCCAGCAACTTGGAAACTCCCCTACTTATATATTTTGAAGCCATTAAAGCAATCAAGAAAACAACAATTGCAATTAAGATATTTGGTAGATTGATAACAAGAGCATTGAACCAGCTATCTAATTTTTCTACCATTTGGGACCAAGCATCCGAAAATTTGTTTTTCATAATTAAATGTTCTCTAAAGGTTTAAACTGCTTTATAAGTTTTAACAAGACAATCTCTGTTGGGGAATAATGTGATGCCTCTTGAACGTCATCAATTTGGTCGAAAAGGGGATAAATGGATTTATCCTTATAGCTCTTAACCACATATGGATGCACATAGTACTTACGGCAGACGTTTCTGGTATTCCCAAGTTCTTGGGCAGTTTTGTCGAAAGCCCGCAAAATGTTTTTTTCTACAACTTTTTCGTCTTTCGTTTTCGGAAATTCCATTAGGGATTCAAAGAAGATTACCGTGCCGGCCCAAGTCCTAAAATCCTTTGCGGTAAACAGATGTCCGCTGATTTCATGAAGGTAAGAATTTACCATACCACTATCTACAGAAGTTTTTCTGCCATCTGTATCATAAAATTGAAACAGTTCCCACCCAGGAATTTCTTCGCATTGGTTCACTAAGCGAATCAATTTTTTATTTTTAAGGGTTACCCTGTGTTTCTTGCCTCTTTTTCCGGTAAATACAAATCGAAATTTATTGTTATCGGTCTTTAAGTGTCTTGTCCTTAATGTAGACAGACCGTACGTCCTGTTCCTCTTGGCATATTGTTCATTGCCGACCCTTATATGGGTTTCCTCCATTAATTTTATAATAAGGGCAAGCACTTTGTTCTTTGGCCAGCCCTCAAGGTTAAGGTCTTCTTCCGTTCTTTTTCTTATGGCCGGGAGTGCCTCACCAAAGGCGTTCATTTTATAGAACTTAGTCCTGTTCCTAATCTTAATCCAAACAGGATGGTACCTGTACTGTCTCCTCTTTTTAAGGTCAAAACCAATGGCTTGCAGATGCGCATTGGATTTTGGCGCTATTTTTACCTCTTCCCAAGCTGGTGGAATAACCAAATCATTGATTCGTTTTAGCTCTTTCTTATTCCGTAATGGCTTATTATGGTATAGGTACAAAAAGCCCTTTTCATCCTTAATTCGTGCAATGTTTAACTTTTCTCTTGAAACATATACTAAGTCAAACTTCGAAATTACATCTTCAGGCTCGGAAATTAGTTTGTGGGCAAAATCTACTGAGTCAATATCTTTAATCGGCATTTAATTTATTGCAATATTTCTTATTGGTCCAAGTTAAAAAATGGTCTCGACAAAGGATGCCGAAACCATTTTAACAACCAACCAAACTTATCTTACCATGGTGGATAAATGACCTTTAAGTCTTTGATCTTGGATTCAACATCGTTCATAGCGTCCGTATAAGCATATTTTGTGTTGAACATATGATCCGGTTTCTGAACAATAACATAATATTTGCCGTTCATGTCCGCATTATTTAAAATTAATTGATCAGATATGCGCATCTTTTTGTCAATACTCTGTTCCATGGCAGTAAGTTTGGAAACAACGTACAAATTATCTTCGGAGGCATAGATTTTTCTAATTTCAAAATTGTTCGGTATACGTAATTTCGGCTTCTACCATAATAGTACGTTCTGCTTTCTCAGGATCATCACCATCCGGCATATCGATATCGATTACAGGTACTTCAACTTCCTCTTGTCCCATAACGACCACTACTTTTGGTACCGTAACAGTTTTCGTAGTCGTACCTACATCGACATCGGTCCAATTAACTTCGTATTCGGGTAACTCGCCCGCGTCTGCGGTCACGTCAATATCCATTTCTGGCATTTCGCCCTTTTCTTCCTTTTTAACGTTACAACTAGTGATAAAAATTAGTGCTGTACATAATAATATTACTTTTCAAACAGGATGTTTTTTAGTTATTAATTATTGTTGGTTGCGGTAAATTTACTGGAAACCTAACGCCTTCCTTAGCTGTATAGCAGTGATTATTGACTCATAACGCGTTCATTGCCGTAATGACTATTCATATAAATTTTATCTAAGTACATTTGGCTTTATCGGGATCCAATATGGGACTGGAACCAGATTATTATGGTATAAATGCGATGGTATAAATACAATTTTCTAATAACGAAAATCAAAGGATTCTTTACTCAAGTAGATATGAACGATCTATAGAACATAAAGGACAGAATCGAGATAAATAGAATAAAAAAGAATATTAATGACTTAATCATATGAAAGCTTCTCCAACACTTATTTGCATACCTGATATTAGTGGTTTTACCGAATTTATGAGCGATACGGACTTTGAACTGGCCTCCAAGGTAATACCCTCATTGTTGAACAACATTATCTATTCCAACGAAATAGGTTTGAAGGTTTCTGAAATAGAGGGTGATGCCGTATTGTTCTACAAAACTGGTGAAATGCCTTCCCTAACAAAACTTTATGACCAATGTGTTGATTTCTACACAGAATTTTACAAGCAGTTGAATATGTTACGGGAAAAGTATCAAAATAATGACGATGCTTGGAATATTCCTGAAATTTTAGGCCTTAAAATTATCCTTCATTATGGGGATGAAGTAGCCTTGACCAAAGTTGGTAATCGTATAAAATTATTTGGAGAAGATTTGATCATAGCACACCGTTTATTGAAAAATAAAATTCGTATCAACGAATATCTATTACTTTCCGAAGGGCTCATAGATCATTACAAAAATTATCGCTTGGATGAAGAATTCGATTGGGGTAAATTGGAAGAAGATTTTACAGAATACGACCACGTCGGTAAAATAAAATACCACTATATTAACCTAAAACCATTGCTAGGAACAACGTAATTAAAATTTTTCTTTTCTGAGATTTTGGCACTATTGCATCTGGGCTAACGATTCTTGGATAAAAGCCAACCTATTGGGGCCAATAGTCTTAAATTTGTATGGAATTTAGTTGAACTATAAAAAATTAAAAATGAGCTATTTAGATATTGAGACAAAAAAAATAAGCCCTATTGTGGAGGAGTTAAATACGCTGTTAGCGGATTATCATATTTATTATCAAAACTTAAGGGGATTTCATTGGAACGTCCTAGGAAAAAACTTCTTTGATCTACATGAAAAATTCGAGGAGCTCTACACCGATGCACGTATAAAAATCGATGAAATTGCAGAACGTATTTTAACCTTAAGGCACCACCCAAAAAGCAGGGTCTCGGAATACTTTAAAATATCGGCAATTGATGAGGTAGACCCATTAATTTCGGACAAGCAAATGGTAGATCACATATTGTTGAACCATGAAAAAATTCTTAAACAGATGGGAAAAGTAGTTAAGAAAGCGGAAGATGCCAGTGACGAAGGAACGATAGACCTCATGGGCGGATATATAGCAGATTTGGAAAAAGTTAGTTGGATGCTGGATGCTTGGACCAAGGATACCCGAGATCAGCTATAAAAAGACATAGATTTGTTTAAATACATCAAAACCTCTAGAAATGGAGGTTTTTTGTGCTCAAAAAGAAATATGAATAACGGGAACGCAAATAATATGCTTAAATGGTAAAAGAATTTGGATAATGGAGTAAATTGCGCTGAATTTACTAAATAAAGTTTCCCAAAAAGAGGTATTTGGTGTTATGATAACAATTAAAATTACGGCAAAAAGCACCGAAGGTACAGTAAGGCAAATACAGGAAGCCATTGGAGGGCGGATTACGGAGCGTTGGGGTGAATATACCCTAACCGTTAACAATGCCAGCGCTACAGGAAATATCCGCTTCATTACGTTTGACTGGGGCGTAAGTCTCTTGGAATATGACATAAATTTTCACGACGATGTAACCCTGATTATGGATGCCTCAGAATTTAATCCCATACATTTCACGTATTGTTTAGAGGGTTATTTTAAACATAGGTTCGGTTACCAGTCCGATAAGGA
>CAJQMW010000100.1 GCA_905479535.1 uncultured Maribacter sp.
CTTATTATTTCTTGACGCACTTTTTAAGACAAAAAATACAGGTATTGCATTAACGGCCCTGTTGGCCGTAGTCATTCAATTTTTCGGTTACGGGTTCGGTTTTTTGAAATCTACCCTTTACCTTAACTTTACGGAGAAAGCCCCAGAAGAGGTTTTTCCAAATTTATTTTTCAAGAAAAATAAGCAGTAGTGGTTTTAGAATGGATACGTTCCGGTTTAAAAAAAAGAAAGGTCAAAGTTTTTTTGATCATTCTTGTCTTTTCTGCCTTGGCGTGGTTTATAAACAATCTTTCATTTTCCTATAACAGTAAAACGTACCTTGAATTGGATTATGTAAATACGCCCAAGGAACTTTTACTGACCAGTATACCCAAAAAAACGATTGAAATCAAATTGAAGGCTTTAGGTTTTCAATTTTTAGGATTTGAACTTCGGAAAAAGAAAGTGTCCATAGACATGTCTAAAATAAAAAGTAAGGATTCTACTTACTATATTTCCCCGGACATATACCGTAGGCAAATTGAAGGTCAGTTGTCAAATTCAATGACTTTATTGGAGATGGAGGACGACACCTTGTTTTTTGATTTTACTACACTGGTGACTAAAGAAGTTCCAGTACTGCCAAGAGTGAATTTTAACTTGGCCACTAATTATATGTTGGAGGATTCAATTATAGTAAATCCGTCCAGCGTTACAATTAGGGGCGCCAAAAATGAAATAGACACCGTTTCTGGCATACGAACGGTTTATGTAGATTTAAAAAATGTAGATAGGGATTTCACGAAGAATATTTCATTGGTGAAGCCAAAAAACTTAAAAACTACTGCTTTTTCATCCAATACGGTTGAAATTTCCGGACAAGTATTTCGATTCTCGGAAAAAATCATTGAGGTACCAGTAACCGTGATTAACCTTCCGGATAAGGTGCAAGTCCGTACTTTTCCGGATAACGTCCAAGTAGTGTGTCAAGGTAAATTGGAAAACATGAAGGAATTTGAACCTGATGATTTTCAGGTTGTTGCAGATTATTCGAACGTTTCTGGAACTGATAACAACACCTTGCCCATCACCTTGGAAAAATATCCGAAGGACATTAAAAATGCCCGCTTATTGGTCAATGAAATAGAATTTATACTACTAAGGGAATGATGATCGTAGGATTAACAGGCGGTATCGGTAGTGGGAAATCTACCGTGGGAAATTGCTTGAGCGAATTGGGAGTGCCCGTTTATAATTCCGATATGTGGGCGAAAAAGTTGATGGAATCCTCCAAGAAGTTGAGGAAAGGAATTAAGGAATTATTCGGTGAGGAGGCTTATTTGGAAGAAAAATTAAATCGTGCTTACATTGCCCAATCGGTGTTTAGCAACAGAACATTATTAAAAAAACTGAATAAGCTCGTTCACCCTACCGTAAGAAAACACTTTCTGAAATGGGTTGCTGAACAGGATGCCCCCTATGTAGTTCAGGAAACGGCACTTCTTTTTGAAAACAAAGCCATGGATTTCTACGATAAAATTATTTTAGTGACCGCTCCAATAGAAGTGAGGATTAAACGGGTAATGGATAGGGACGGAACCAATAGAAAATCCATAAGGGCAAGGATGGATAATCAACTAGTGGACTCTAAAAAAATAGATCTGGCAGATTTTGTGATAGAAAATACCGATTTGGAAGAAACAAGGTCAAAAGTTAGGGAGCTGAACTTCGCTATCCTTGAATATTGCTAAGGCTTACGAAATTTTAACATTTTTGTTAAGGTTAGGTTAAACGTACAAGGCACTCCCTACTAAATATTTAATTTTAACATTAAATGAACAAGAGGTTATTTGTGCTCTTAGTTATCCTGATGAGCTTGTCGCTTATAGGACTGATTTTCGTACAAAGTTTTTGGATTAAAAAATCGGTAGAGGATAAAGAAGAACAGTTTTCTAACATCGTTTCAGAGGCCCTTAATAGCGTTACGCTAAAAATCGAAGAACGAGAGAGGAAGAATTATTTTGATAGATACCTCCGAGCTAAGGATAGTGTAGGGGATTTGAAGGGAACTCAATTCACTAACTTCTTTTTTATTAATAGGGATGTCAATTCCAATGAAATACTGCTTTACGAACATGGTATTTTAGAAGAGGATTATGGTATTTCTTCTACGTTCTTTGATAACGGTGATGGTGGGGATACCACTATCATTAAAAATTATACCAGTAAACGGACAACTTCGGTCTTTAAGGAAGATTACGATTTAGATGGGAAGAGTTATCGGCTGGATCCTATTCAACGTATAGAAAAAATAGGAGGGCTTTCCGCTATGGAAAAAGCTGCTATGGAGGACGTTTTTGGCACCTACGCAAAACGGGTACCCATACACAAGAGGGTTTCCAAACAGGAGATAGAACTTTTGGTGCAGCGCGAATTGGAAAACAGGGGAGTGGATATCGAGTTTGAATATGGGGTGTATAGTAATGGACTTCCGACCAAAGTAAAATCCAGAAAGTTCAAGTACGCCGAGACCAACATTTACAAATCCCATATGTTCACGGATATTGAAGGTAATTCTACTTTTGATCTCTTGGTCTCCTTTCCGAAAAAGAAACGTTTTCTGGTACAGTCCATACTGGGGCTTGCATTATTATCCTTATTGTTCACCTTAATAATAGTTGTGGCATATTCCGGAGCTATATATCAATTAATCAGGCAAAAGCAGATATCGGAAATCAAAACCGATTTCATTAACAATATGACGCACGAGTTTAAAACACCCATAGCAACCATAAACTTGGCCGTAGAAGCTATTAGGAACCCTAAGATAATCGGGGACAGCGAAAAAGTCTTTCGTTATTTACAGATGATTAGGGACGAGAACAAAAGAATGCACGCCCAGGTTGAAAATGTATTACGAATATCCAAACTGGAAAAAAACCAATTGGATATTAGTAAGGACAGGGTAGACGCCCACGACATAATTAAAGACGCCATTACGCACGTAGATTTGATTGTTGCCGATAAGGGTGGATACATCAATACACATTTAGAAGCGGAACGTTCGGAAGTTTTGGCCAACGAAATGCATTTGACCAATGTTGTCGTGAATATGTTGGATAATGCCATAAAATATTCACCGGAACCACCAAAAATTGATGTTTATACCGAAAAGGCTAAGAATTTTATACTAATAAAAGTAAAAGATCAAGGTGCGGGTATGGGCAAAGCGGTTCTAAAAAGGGTTTTTGAGAAATTTTATAGAGAGCACACAGGAGATATACATAACGTAAAAGGTCACGGATTAGGTTTGGCCTACGTAAAAAAAATAGTAGACGATCACCAAGGTGAAGTATATGCGGAAAGTGAAAAAGGGAAAGGAAGTACTTTTTACATTAAACTGCCTTTAATTTAATTATAATGGAAACAATAAATAAGAAGATTTTACTAGTAGAAGACGATCCAAATTTTGGTATTGTACTTAAGGATTACTTGTCCATGAACGACTTTGATGTCACCCTTGCTAAAAATGGCATGGAGGGATTTGAGAAGTTCAAGAAAGACAATTACGACATTTGTATCCTTGATGTAATGATGCCTTACAAAGACGGATTTACCCTTGCCAAGGAAATTAGGGAAAAAAATGAGAATGTCCCGATCGTTTTTCTAACAGCTAAAACCATGAAGGAAGATGTTCTAAAGGGATATAAGGCGGGAGCGGACGATTACCTAAACAAACCGTTTGACTCTGAGGTGCTTTTAATGAAGCTTAAAGCGATACTTCAAAGAAAAGCATCTAACAGTTTGGCCGATAGTAAGAAATTTGAATTCACCATAGGTGGTTTTCACCTGAATTCTAAGTTAAGGTTCTTAAAATACAAAGACGAAGAAGTCATTAAGTTGTCTCCAAAAGAGAACGAATTGTTACGCCTCTTGGCCTTGCATGAAAATGATCTGATGCCTAGGGAGTTAGCACTTACAAAAATTTGGAGAGATGATAACTACTTCACGTCAAGAAGTATGGATGTCTACATTGCCAAATTGCGTAAGTATCTAAAACGTGATGCTACGGTAGAAATACTGAACATACATGGTGAAGGTTTCCGTTTGGTTATTAAGAATGAGGACGAGTAGTCCAGAAGGCTTATATAGAGTTAAGAAGCATCCTTATTTGGGATGCTTTTTATATTTATAACACTTTCTACTATTTCTTGAGGGGAAAGATTGATTGATACCGTAATGGCATTTTTCGGCACCTCTAGGGCATCAAATTGTGATTGTAAAAGCCTTTTTGGCATAAAATGATCGGTCCGTTGTGCTAAGCGTCTACTAATTTCATCCATATTTCCTTCTAAATACACAAAGCGATAACTGTCGTTCAAATCTTCGGAAAGTGTCTTACGGTATTTCTCCTTTAAAGCAGAGCAAGCAATTACTGCTCCTTCGCCCTTATGTTCGATGGACAAACGATTTAGCCGTTCCAGCCAACCTTTCCTGTCTACATCGTCAAGGGGTTTGCCTTGGGCCATTTTTTCAATATTGGCCTCAGGATGAAAATCGTCCCCGTCAAAAAACGGATAGCCCAACTTTTCTGCTAGTAGTTTGCCAATGGTGGACTTCCCGCTCCCAGAAACACCCATCACGTAAATAATTAAAGCATTATTCATTTTTAAGCCCGCTTAGTTTTTCTTCAATTTGTTTAATGGCATCCTGTTTTTTATAATTGAAATTCAGCCATAGGGTATTCTTGTTCTTTTTAAACCAGGTAATTTGTCGTTTTGCAAATCTCCGAGTGTTTCTCTTTATTTCTGCAATTGCAAAACCCAAATCCACAGCTCCTTCAAAATATGCAAAGAGCTCTTTGTATCCCACGGTTTGCAGCGCATTCAGCTTTTTAAATGGATGTAATTTCTTTGCTTCGTCAACCAAACCTTCAGCAATCATTGCGTCAACACGATTGTTTATACGTTCGTAAATCAAGTTTCTATCCCCATGCAGACCAATACTTAATATCTTAAAATTTCTTTTAGGTTTTTCTTTATTCAAAAACGAGGAGTACGGTTTTCCTGTTCCGACACATATTTCCAACGCCCGTATTAATCGATGAGGATTATTTATATCCACTATTTTAAAGTATTCAGGGTCCAGCAATGCGAGTTTCCGTTGTAGACTGTCAATCCCGTTATCCCTAAATTCCTCATTTAAATCTGTTCGTATATGGGAATCTACCCCCGGAAATTTATTCAAACCAAATATTACGGCATCACTATAAAGCCCACTGCCGCCAACCATTATGACATATTCTTTAGTTTGAAATAATTTTTCTAGTTTTTTAATCGCATCTCTTTCGAAATTCCCGACAGCGTACTTTTCCGAGATACTTAGGTGTTGAATAAAATGATGTGGCACCGCTGCCAATTCCTCATGGGAAGGAACGGCGGTTCCAATGGTCATTTCTTTAAAAAACTGTCTGGAATCTGCAGATAAGATTTCCGTGCCAAAATGCTGGGCCAGTAAAATGGCCAGCTTGGTCTTGCCAATGCCCGTGGGGCCGACTATTGAAATCAGAATATTATTCATTCAATATACTACCACAGTTATAACAATGTGACGCATCGTCCCTGTGCCCTTCTTTGCTACAATTAGGGCAGGACTGTGTATTCACATGGACATATTGTTCCGTATTACCGTCATTGTTACCCCTTGCCCGTCTACCGAATTCAACGGTTACTATACCAGTTGGGACAGCGATTATACCATAACCTAAAAGCATAATAATTGTTGCGATAAGTTGCCCTTGTGGAGTTATAGGCGCTATGTCACCATATCCTACAGTGGTCAACGTTACAATGGTCCAATATATACTTGTAGGTATGCTGGTGAATCCCGCTTCATCCCCTTCAATAATGTACATAAGGGTGCCAAGCATTACAGAAACTATCAAAACAGCAAATAGAAACACGGTAATTTTTGCCCTGCTTGCTTTTAGCGCCCTTTTAAGTTGGGAAGCCTCACCCAGGAATTGTACAAGTTTTAAAATTCTGAAAACCCTTAAAAGCCTGAAGGCCCTTACGGCCAAAAGAACTTGGGAGCCGGCTAAAATATAGGATAAGTATAATGGAATAGTAGACAGGAAATCTATGATTCCGTAAAAGCTGAATATATAATTGGAAGGCTTTCGTATACAGACAATCCTGGCGATATACTCAACCGTAAAAAAAACAGTAACGATCCATTCCAATGTAAATAGAACCCTATGGTACTGAGCATCAATTTCTTTGACACTCTCTAGCATGATAAGGATAACACTGAAGATAATAATGATAAAAAGCAAAATGTCAAATAACTTACCCATTGGGGTATCCGCTTCATAGATAATCTCATGAAGTTTACGTTTCCATTCTGCCTGTGGTTTTTCCTTACTCACTTTAGGTCAATTGAGTTGAATTGTCTTTAAAATCCGTTTTTTCCTTAGATATGATTCTAGGATAAAATTAGCATTTTCGGTCCCGTCCATTGGGGTAATGAGACTTTCTAAGATATGAATATTATTTATTTGATGGTTCAAATCATAATAACCGGTACCGACCAAAGATCCATTTCTTACTAAGATGGCACTATATTCTCCAATCTCTCGCCCTTTGTCCACTAAAAGTACGTTCTTATCTTTTAGACTATATTTTTCGATAGCTTCACGTACGCGTTGATTATAGTTGTTTACCTCCTCTTTTTGGATACAGGCACCGTAACATTCCCCCTCATCATATTTAGAACAATTTTTCTTTGCTTGGCTAAGACTATTGAGCTTATCGCAGAGCGAAAACTCTTCCGTTACCTTGTATAAATGGTTTTTAGCACTGTACATGCCATTGAAAACACCTAGCCTTTCCTTGCATTCACGCTGGGGTAGCACAGTCAGTTCTATATACCCCTTATCGTTCATAGAGCCACATAGTGCATGGGAAAACATTCGTTTCTTCGGAATAATATTGTATTTGGGTCTATTCTTAATAAGTTCTTGGTGCTCTTTTAATAATGCCACGAGTTCGC
>CAJQMW010000101.1 GCA_905479535.1 uncultured Maribacter sp.
CGTGAGAGCACAGTGGTTTTAAGTATTATTTTTTCTTATTAGACACTCCTAACCGTCCCGGTCCAATTTCTTGGTTAGGAAAAAGCCGATTAAAAGACCTGTTCCTGCCATTAAGAAGATGGAGCCTGGCATGGCAATCTCATCTTCAACGTTTAACGAACTTTCTAAGATTCCACCAATCATAATGCCCGCACCTATTCCCATTAATAAAAGTGCTAGATTAAGTATGAGTATTTTCCAAAAAGGCGCAGCCTTTTCTCTTTTCCCACGTACAAAAATACTTGCCTCCGCTCCTTTCTCTATCAACGCTAACCGTTCTTTGTTCCTTGTGGAAAAAAAGAGGTAACTAATTCCGAATACTACAAGAAATAAACTGATGAAAATAAATGTTGGTCCTACCATTTTGATTGTTTTTTAATTGATTTATAAACTCTAGTTGCCCATATGACGGCAATTATTAAAGGGAGGTTACACTTTTTTATTTTTTAATCTGTAACCTAGAGTCTATTTTGTTCGTCTTATACTAAAATGAGCCAAGAATCCGACCAACCCGTAATAAAGCTCATCCTTGCCGGGGATACCCAAGCGTTTGCCGCATTGGTTTCTAAATACCGGCATATGGTGTATAATTTGGCCATAAAATTGGTGGGTGACGAGCAAGAGGCCGAGGAAGTGGCGCAGGATAGTTTTTTACAGGCCTATAGGTCCTTATCCAGTTTTAAGGGGGAATCCAAATTTTCAACATGGCTATATAGAATAGTATATCATAAAGGATTGGACGCCCTCAAAAAAAGAAAACGAAAGAGAAAGCTGGAAGTCCTGAATATTGACACGTATCCGGATTTTGATATTCCATCTTTGGAAAACAACTGGGATTCCTTAGAGGCAAGGGAAAGAAAAAAGAGTATTAAAAAAGCAGTTGAGGATTTGAACGGTGATGATGCTTTATTGATAACCTTATTTTATTTTGAAGAGTTATCTTTAAACGAAATTGCCAATATTCTATCCGTACGCATAGGTACCGTGAAAGTGAAGCTGTTCAGGGCTAGAAAACGTCTGGCGATTTATTTGAGGCAGAAACTGGAACCTGGAATAATTGAAGGTTATGAAAAAAAATAAGCAAGAAAAAATAGACCAATTTCTAAAAAGAGCCATGCAGGATATGGAACATGAGAAGGCTCCGGAAAATTTTGCAAGTGCCATAATGGCAAAAATAGAACAGTCTAAGGTACAACATGTAAAAACAGTTTATAAACCTTTGATACCTAAACATATCTGGTGGAGTCTCGGAATTTTTGTTGCCGCCCTATTCATTTATTTGGGTTTTGATGTTAGTTGGTACACCCGGGGTTGGCTTTCAACACTCAAGTGGAATATCATCGGGAATACCAATTTTCTTAACTCTGTAACGAATTTCAACCTATTTGACAATACTATTTACGGCATTGTCGGATTCATACTTTTTATGTTGGTACAGATTTTTTATCTGAAACGCTTTTTTGCGAAGCGAAGCGTAATTATTTGACCGACTGCTGCTTGAAATACCAGAAGGGGATCAGCACATCGGTTACTTCCTCTATTTTTTCATTCCTTTTCTTTTCCGCTTTATTCTCAGGAGGTGTTTACCCTCCTTTAAGTCGCCCAGACCGAGATAGGTTTCAAAATTAATTTGGTCATTTTTACCATTGGAAATGATAAAGTCCGCATCCAGTTGTACGGTATCGATAACAAAGAAATGGGTTTCGTTGAAGACATCCATGTAAACTTTTCTGAGACTATCTCTTTTTTGACCGTTTATTAAATTTTCCTCCCAGCTCCCAGATATCGTTATATCGGAATGGAGTCCCCTGCGGTCTTTATCGGGTTTTAGTCCCTGGTTATATGCAAACAGTTGTTCTTCAATATTGTCATCAAACGGCATAAGTATCCTTAGATAAGAAGAATTGATCACTTTGGAGGATATGGCAGCGTTATTAATATAGTCACCTTCTTCTATAAGTTCATCCAAGTAATTTCTATGGTCGGCAAAAATGGAAGAAGCATTTTGCTCAGGATCCAAATAGTTAGATTTTTGATGATTGAACGATGTTAAAAATAGAATCACTGCATAAGCGGGAGTTAAAACTAGAAGTAGCCTTTTGCCGAATTTATTGTCCAGAAAATTATAAAGCAATGGTCTATATAAAAAGGACAGCGTTATAAAGCTGAAAACCCAATAAATAGGAAAGTAAATTTTTGAAATTATTCTGTTCTTCTTGAGGATTCCTTGAAAAAGGAAATTGATAAACGTGAGCAACATTCCAATTCCTATAAAGATAATTAATGGAATTCCTACACCTCTTGAAACCCAGTTCGGCAACGTCTCACTTTCTAGGATATAGTTTGCTATCAATGCTATACAGACGATGACCAGCGTAAAACCGATGACGTAAAAAATCAATAAAAATGAAATTGCAAAGAGTACACTGCAATAATTTTCCAGGCGGGCAATGTACCGATCAAAAGAAACAATCTTTTTGCTCAAATAGTTTTTAAAGCGGTCACTATACCTAAGCTTATCAAACTCAATATCCCCAGAAACATATCTGAGGCCCAAAGCACCTATCCATAATCCCCTTAGAACCACATGCAATAGCAGATTAAAGAGCAGTATAGAGGAAGCTATAAGAAGTATTATGTATATGACAAAGGCATATATTTGCTCGTCATTTTCTGCCTGAATTACGGCAATCTTAATGGGGCTATATGCCGTAAAAAGTCCAAATATGGCAAATCCCGAAATAATAAGCTCCAGTTCCCAGCTTTGTTGTTGCAGAGAGTCCAACAGTTTTTTAAAAGCGGGGCTTTTATAATCGTTGCTCATTGGTCCGGTAGTTATTAATTAGAGCATTATTTAGTTCTTAATCCATGTTGTTTTCTTATCTTTATCCTATGAAAATAAAGGTAAAGAAGCGGAAGAACAAACAGGCCCAGGAAGAAACAAGGTTTCGTGTGGCCAATTATTTGCGCAGGA
>CAJQMW010000102.1 GCA_905479535.1 uncultured Maribacter sp.
ACTCGGATAGTAATCCAGTCGTGTTCGTTACTTTTGTAATCGATGAGGAAGCAAGAATAAAAGTTATTTCTATTGACAAGGATGCGTCCATACTCAAACAAATGCCAGAGTTTGATGGAATCGTATCTCAAAGTCTTAAAAATGTACCGGCTATTGCTCCTGCCTTAAAGAGAGGCATCCCAGTAAGTACCAAATTTAGAATCCCCGTTCAGTTAAATACCAAATAGAAAATTGGCCAACGAAAAAATCATATTGGGAATTGACCCCGGAACTACGATTATGGGGTTTGGACTCATTAAAGTGGTGGGGAAGAATATGGAGTTTATGCAAATGAACGAGCTCCTACTTTCAAAATATAAAGACCCGTATACCAAGTTAAAACTCATTTTTGAGCGTACCATTGAACTCATAGACACCTACCACCCAGATGAAATAGCGATAGAAGACCCTTTTTTTGGAAAGAACGTTCAGTCCATGCTCAAATTGGGTCGGGCCCAGGGTGTTGCCATGGCGGCGGGACTGTCTCGGCAGATTCCTATTACGGAATACCTGCCTAAAAAGATTAAAATGGCCATTACGGGAAATGGTAACGCCAGTAAAGAACAGGTAGCAAAAATGCTACAAAGTACGTTAGGTCTAGAATCACTTCCAAAAAATATGGATAGTACCGATGGTCTAGCTGCCGCCGTATGCCATTTTTACAATGAGGGTAGGGTAGAGGTTGGCAAATCCTATAGCGGTTGGAGTTCTTTTGTGAAGCAAAACAGCCCCCCAACCCCCAAAGGGGGAGATAGAAACTCTTTGCAAGTGAATCTGCGGAAAAAGAAAAACTAAACCATATTGAAAAAAGGGAAAAATTCAATTGGTTCAGAAAGAATACCCCCTTTGGGGGCGGAGGGGGCTGGAATATACATTCACATTCCCTTCTGCAAACAGGCGTGTCATTATTGCGACTTTCATTTTTCTACCAGCATGGGAAAGAAAGAGGCCATGATTTTGGCTCTGGCCAAAGAACTGGAACTCCATAAGGCGGAGTTTGAGGACGAGGTGGTAGAAACCATTTATTTTGGCGGGGGAACCCCCAGTGTATTAGAAACAGAAGAAATTGAACTTTTGATTAATGCTGTTTATAAAAATTATTCGGTTTCAAAAAACCCGGAGATTACCTTGGAAGCTAATCCGGATGACCTCTCGGAAGACAAGATTCTTCAGCTAAGGGAGAGCCGTATAAACCGTTTAAGCATCGGTATACAATCGTTCTTTGAGGAAGACTTAAAATTGATGAACAGGGCACATACTGCCAAGGAAGCAATCGAATCCTTGTCTCTGGCGACCCGAGAGTTCGATAATATTTCTATTGACCTGATATATGGTATGCCGAACATGACCAACGAACGATGGACAAAAAATATTGAAAAGGCCTTGTCATTTGATATACCGCATATTTCAAGTTATGCATTAACGGTAGAACCCAATACTGCATTAGCCTCTTTTATTAAAAAGGGCTTGATACAACCTGTAGAGGATGAGGTGGCACAGAAGCATTTTAATATCCTTAACGCACAATTGAGTAATGCGGGTTACGATTGTTATGAGATTTCGAATTTTGGTAAACCAGGTTATTTCTCGAAGAACAATTCCGCTTATTGGCTTCAGAAGAAGTACATAGGAATTGGTCCTTCGGCACATTCTTTTGATGGGAACCGTAGAGGTTGGAACATCAATAACAATACAAAATATATAAAGGCTATTGAAAGTGGGGAACTTCCCATGGAAATAGAGGTTCTTACTACAAAAGACAGATACAACGAATATGTGATGACAGGGCTACGTACCATTTGGGGCGTTTCCCTAGCAAAAATTGCTGATGACTATGGTAAAAAGTATACCGAATATCTTATGATGCAGGCCAACAGACACATCAATGAGCATCTATTGTATTTAGAAGGAGACACGCTATTGACAACCAAAAAAGGCAAGTTTTTAGCGGACGGGATTGCTGCAGACCTTTTTATGGTGAAAATGAAGTAAATTTGATAAGCTATCAATTAATTGAAGTTCTTGTCTTTTCGAGCGGAGTCGAGAACTTATAAACCCTAACCTAAAACAAACGTCTCGACTGCGCTCGACGAGACATTACATTTTGAAAACCAAAATCACCCATAATAAAAAGGATTACCAAATAAACCTTTCCAAGCCTTTGGATATATCCGTATCGCTGAGAGGAGATGTTTCCAATGTTAATGCTTGGTATGTGGACCATCCTAAAATAGAGCCTCATGTTGACGGGGATTTCGTAGGCAGTGTTGCGGAAGGAGCATCCACAAATTTTAATGATATTTGGTTCAATCCCCATGCGCATGGCACACATACGGAGTGTGTGGGTCATATTACAAAGGATTTTCATTCGATCAACCAACATCTAAATCTGTTTTTCTGTTTGGCCGAGTTGATTACCATAGCTCCGGGAAAAATAGGGGAAGACTTTGTAATCTCTGGAAAACAGCTTGAAAATGCTTTGCGGGACACCGATGCTGAAGCGGTTATCATCCGAACCTTACCCAATACCAACGCAAAGTTATCCAGGCAATATTCCAATACAAACCCGCCTTATTTGATGGAAGGCGCTGCTGAATTTTTAGTGGAAAAAGGAGTTTTGCATCTATTGATAGATTTGCCTTCCGTAGATAAAGAGAAAGATGACGGAGCACTTTTGGCGCACAAGGCTTTTTGGAATTTTAATGGAGAATTGAGGACCTCCGCAACCATAACGGAATTTATATTCGTACCCGATCAGATAAAGGACGGGAGTTATTTTTTGAACCTTCAAATTGCACCTTTTGAGAACGATGCAAGTCCAAGCCGGCCTGTACTTTATAAAATTAAAAAGGAT
>CAJQMW010000103.1 GCA_905479535.1 uncultured Maribacter sp.
TGTATTGCCAGAGGACGTGGTCATACCGCCTTGTCGCTCTTTTTGAGACCCCAAATAGAAAACGTCACTGCCTTCGGGCTGATAGTAGTTTAATTGAATGTCCATGTCTTTAGAGACATTCTCCGCTACCTGCTTCAATAACGCCCCAAATTTGCCCATTTTGTCTATTTGCTCAGCTTCCTTGGAGTTCGTTTTCTTCCAAATTACGTCTCCGGAAGCTGCGTTGATTTTGTAATTATTGAACAAGGTTACGATAAGCAGTTCTTGATTGTCAAGTTCATTGGCAGCAACGATACGTCCGAATTTTTCATTCATCGACCACGACAAACTCGCATCTGACATTTTTACGGAAACCATCAACGGTTCTCCATTGTAATCTGTTCCGGAAACAAGAATTGCATCCGAGTTGTACAATAAATGATAGCTAGCAACCTGTTGAAGCCCGGCATTTTTAGAATTAAATACTTCGTTGCCGCTAAACTGATCGATGAGATGTAAGCTGTTGTCCGTGGTCACAGAAAAAAACGGACTGTTGGGCAATTCTTCAAAAGCTTGTCTATCTAAATTACCGAGCATTGGATCGCTCCAAGCAATTTTACCCGTTTCAGTATCTATCCTAATCAATCCGTCTTTTGAGTTTACTACGAGATTCCCCAATGCGGTCACCTCCTGCCATAAAATATCGGTGGGTAATTGCTTGTTCCATTTGACCTCTACTTGGGCAAAATTTATAAATGGTGTCAATACTGCTACTAGAAGAAAAGTCTTTAAGGATTTCATAAGTTTAATTTAAGTCTACTTACAACGCAACTGTTCCTTGCATATTATATCCTATGGATTGGTTTACAGTTTCATAAGAGATGATTTCACTTATTTATAGGAGTCGGGCAACCAGTTTAGGAATATTAAATCCCGTATTGGTATTGAAGGACTAAATCTGGTTGGCCGGATCACAGAGGAAAATTAGATTATAAGCTACATCCTAAATTAAGATAGGGCCTGAAAATTTTTTAAAATAATTCATGAGGCATTACAAATTAATTACCGCTTCGCTCCTATCACTCCTTAGACAAACTTAGGGGTTAGCAACAACCAGAAATGACAAAATAATAAGTACAATTTTTTGGGAATTATATAAAGTCGCTTAAAATGAAACAGCAAGTTGTTGTGGCTTGGAAAGTTGGAAGTTATGTTCCCAGTCCCAGGTCCTATATTTTAATCTTGAAACGAGGGTAAGGTGGTTAACGTCAATCTGACCTGAATAATTATTATTTAGAAAATATTGTAAACTTTCGTAAAGCATTTTCTTTCCCGTAGTTTGGGAAATAGTCATATGTGCATTCTTTGAAATATAAAAGGACTTTAGCTTTCTTTTGAGTTGATTCTCATATAAAAATTTCACCTCTTGTTGTATAGTTTGAAGGGCTTCACTATTAGCGATGTTTAAATGCAATGTTTTTGAATCTTCAAACACGCCAAATCCATCTATCTTCAACTTAAAAGGCTTATTCTTTGCCAATTGCTTGAAAACCTTTAGGACCAGGTCCTCATATTTAGAGTTCATTCTAAAGGCTGCAATGGTGATATGTGGCCTAGAACCAGATAGTGGCTGCTTTCCGTAGAGGTTAACGAATTCCTTTTTAAAGGTGTCTACCTGTCTGCATACTACCTCAGAAGGGATGATACGTAGATTGTAAATCTTTATCTTGGAATTAAAGATGGGAAGACGGAGTTGTTTCATCCAGCGAGTATTAACATTTAGAAGTTATGAATAATCTACATCTGTTCCAAGTAAAATTTGAACCAAAAAAAGTCCTATGATTCCGACGTCAACGCCCTTTTTAGTTTAAATTAGTCTTCAACCGGTTTAAGAAACCCCGTGTGTTTTAACATTTTTATCGATTTGACGAACAAGTCCTCTTAGAAAATTCCCTGGCCTAACTTCCGTAAAGTTTGTTGCGCCATCCTCTATCATATGAAGCATGGTATGCCTCCACATAACGGGATTGGTCAATTGGGCTATCAGGTTCTTTTTGATGATTTCCACATCCTGACTAGGGCGACCCGCAATATTCTGGTAGACGGGACATATAGGTTTTTTAAATGTGGTCTCGGTTACAGCTGCCCTGAATTCTTCAACAATAGGTTCCATAAATGGAGAATGGAATGCACCACTTACGGCTAAATTGATCACTTGCTTGGCACCAGGTCTCAATTTATAGCAGACTTCTTTGAGTGCCTTTTCCTCGCCTGAAATTACGACCTGTTTTAGTGCATTGTAATTGGCGGGAACCACTACCCCATCTGTTTGATTGCAGATATTCTGAACAATCACGTCATATAAACCGACTACAACGGCCATTCCGGTATGTTGAACCTCACATACTTTTTGCATGGACGAAGCGCGCCGCGCAATAAGTTTCAAGGCCGATTCAAAATCAAGGGAGCCCGTAGCTGCCAATGCGGATATTTCGCCTAGCGAACGACCGGCCACCATGTCAGGATTAAAATTATCGCCGAGCGATTTCGCTAAGACGTAAGAACAAACAAAAATCGCGGGTTGTGCATATTTGGTTTGCTTTAAGGTAGCTGCAGTACCCCCAAACATAATATCAGTAAGGGAAAACCCCAATATTTCATTGGCATTATTGAAATAGTCTTGGGCTAAATCAGACTTTTCAAATAATTTTTTCCCCATTCCCGGAAATTGCGTTCCCTGGCCAGGGAATAAATATGCATTCATAAAACTTTCATTTGTATCATTACTGGAATACAAATTAGGCCTATATAAATAGAAAGACCAATAGGTAAGATAATCCGTTAAAATTTAAGTCCAATCGCACAGTGAGCTGTTTATTCTACTCAGAAAGGACCTTTTAGCTTAAAGAATTTCTCGTTTGACGGAATTTGACACTTTTATACTAGAATTATGGATTTTTACATAAAATATCCAGAGAAATACCCTGTTTTATTAGGATTTCTGCAAAAAAATACTAGATTATATAAGGAATATAAACTTTAAAAAATATATGAGGCAACTAAAGATTACGAAGCAAATTACAAACAGAGACACCAAATCATTAGAAAAATACTTTCAAGAAATATCGAAAATAGATTTAATTACCGCCGATGAGGAGGTGGAACTGGCCAGAAGAATTCGTGAAGGAGATCAAGTTGCCCTTAATAAATTAGTAAATGCGAACCTACGTTTCGTTGTTTCTACCGCTAAACAATACCAAGGGAGCGGTTTACGGCTTTCTGACCTTATCAACGAAGGAAATATTGGACTCGTTAAAGCTGCTAAACGTTTTGATGAAACCAGAGGATTTAAATTCATATCCTACGCGGTTTGGTGGATTAGACAATCCATTCTTCAAGCGATGTCCCAGCAATCTCGCATGATACGTTTACCGTTGAACAAAATTGGAGAAATCAGTAAAATTAAAAAGGCTTACTCTTCTTTGGAACAAACCTATGAGCGTCCCCCTAGTGCAATTGAAATTGCGAATGAACTTGATATGAGCAAAGCTCAAGTGAAGCTAGCCATGAAAAACTCAGGGAAGCATTTGTCCATGGACGCCCCTTTTGAGGATGGAGACTCATCGAACTTATACCATATAATACAGTCCAAAGATGCGGCTAGACCAGACGCAAAAATGATGCAAGATTCGCTCAGCACCGATATAAATCAGGCGTTGAAAACTCTTCCGGAAAGGGAGAGCGAAATTATTAAGCTCTACTATGGTCTAGGTGAAAGAAATCCAAAAAGCCTCAGTGAAATAGGTGAACTGTTTGATATTACCAGGGAACGTGTACGCCAGATTAGGGAAAAAGCCATCCGAATCTTGAGAAAACGTTCGCACAATAAGGTATTACAGGCCTATTTATAGGTAGCGGAATGAAATATAGTATAAAGCCGACGTCAAAGTCGGCTTTTTTAATTGTCCTATTTCATAGATTGCGTCGTGGATAGTTGTTCAAGATTTTCATGCTTTTAGTAGTAGGTACGACTTACAGGTGCTAATTTAGTATCGTTTTATTTGCAGTAAGCAAACCCCGTTCAAATGCATTTATGAATACATTATCCTACCTGACCATTTTCTCAGGATTTTCCTTTTTATTTTTTGGTGCCGCTTGTTTTATAGCGAAGAAAATGAAGTTGGAATTTGAAAGATATGGCCTGGCATCCTATCGAAAGACTGTTGGAGCACTTCAACTGTTAGGTGGAATAGGATTACTCGTCGGCATGGCCTCCTTCCCTATTTTACAACTATGGGCTGCCGCTGGTTTGTCTATATTAATGCTATTGGGTTTTCTCGTACGCCTTAAAATCAAGGATACTTTTCTACTAGCAGCCCCTTCGCTAAGTTATGCAGTGTTGAACGCATATATATTTTATGGACTCCTCTCCTACTCCTAATTGCTTCTAGAAAATTGGAAAAGCGATATAGAGGCACATAATTAGAAACAAAAACGCCGGAAATGATTTTTTCAGTGGGTCTTTGATTTTTATGTGCATGGCTATGGAACCCAATAATAGGAATACAAGACCTAAGGCTGAAGGTTGACGAAGTTCTGGATACCAGATTGCTGCTAAAAGTCCAATGGCTAGTATGACTTTTAAGGTGCCAACAACATAACACATCCAAACAGGAAGGCCATATACCTTGAATTCTTCAATGATAGTGGTAGCGTCACCACCTCGCCATTGTGTGGGCTTTTTATTCTGTATCAACCAAACATTAAGGATGCTGAGTCCCACTATGATCTGTAATGCAATGACGAAATAATTCATGTTAGTCGTTTTAAGGTTTAAAAAATTATTTTCTATTCAAGATAGATTCTTTCGATTTCTAATTTAAAATTTTCTTTACGGTTGTCGCCAATCAAAAATGCAATTTCTGCCATGAATTTTCCCGGATAATTGGGTTTTTCCAAAGTATTACCCCTGAACATTGGAATAAAGTCATCAAAAGATAATTTTTTGATTTCCCACTTTCCAGAGGTACTAAAATTATTCACGTACGAATAGCGTTGGACTGTATTACTCTTTATGCGAAACTGGTACTTCTTTCCATCACCTCTTAACTTGATAACAACGGAAGAAAATTGGGAAACATCCTTTTTATCCATTTCATAGCGAACGGATGAAAAACCACCATTATTTTCTGTGGTTACATATCCGCTAAAAACACCGTTACCTTCTTGGTCCACCGTAAATTTTCCTTCGGATAAACCTCCCATAACGCCATCGTCTACAATGTACCATGAGGTATTGTTATCCTTTTTGTTAAAATTGTAAATCATTGATGAACGGTCTTGATTCATAAAAGTAAAAGAAAATAATAGTGCAAAAATTCCTATAAGTGTTTAACTAATATACAAAAGTATTAAACGTAATTAACTCTAGCAGCTAAGAGAAAAGGAGTTTTAACGGGAATTTAGCTTTATCGATGTATAAAAAAATGTATTTGAAAGTATTCACATACGACTGAAAATGGTTTACTTGAGATAAATGAATTAAGCAAGCCATTTATCAATTGTCAAACAAAAAGCATTTCTTAGGACAACTCTTCGGCTACCATTTGATTTTTAGAAACACCAAGTTCATTTAAATCGGATTGAAGTGATTTCATCATTGGGGGTGGTCCGCAGAGGTAAAATTTACCGTCCATATCTAATACATGCTCTTTTAAGAACGCTGTATCAATATGACCATGTGGGAATTTGCTACTATGTTCGTCCGAAAGTATATTGATAAAATCTTTTCCCAACCATTTTTCAAACTGCGATTGCAGAATAATATCCCGTTCCCTTTTGTTCCCAAACAATAACCTGTTTCCCGTTAACTGATTTTTCTGTGCTAAATCCTTGATGATGGCGATAAAGGGAGTTACTCCTGCCCCACCCGCTAAAAACACTCCAGGACCTTGGTAAGATATGGTGCCCCACGGATCTTCCAATATTAAATCATCACCCTGTTCAAAAGTCCTAAGCATGTCCGTTACCCCATCATGTCCGGGGTAAACTTTTATCGTAAATTGTAAAAAGCCATCTCCCGGTAGACTGGTAAACGTGAATGGTCTTTTCTCTTCGCGCCATCCGTCTTTATCCAAAGCTACCTCGGTGGCTTGGCCCGGCGTAAAATCGAAATTAGCCGGCCTTTGTGTTTGTATTTGCAATACGTTATGGGTTATAAACCCTATTTCTTGAATCTTTACTTGATGTGACATTTATCTTTATGCTTTATTTTACGAATACTATTTTTCAAAGGTGTCCAAGGCTTTGCCTATCAATACCTCCCCTGATAAAATTTCAAAGGTTTGGTTATGAATGGTATCGTCGTGTATCGTTCTTGTCAATACTTGGGCTACATCATCCCTACTAATGGAACCCTGTTGTTGCAATGATTTTCCAATAGCGATTTTACCTTCTCCCTTTTCATTGGTTAAGGACCCTGGTCTAACTATGGCATAGGGTAAATTGCTAGATTTAAGATATTCATCGGCATTGTGCTTTGCCTTTAGATATTCTTTAAGTTCTTCAGCTTTCTCGGGCTCGCCCGCCCCCATGGAGCTTAACATCACAAATTTTTTAATCGACTTATTTTTGGATGCATCAATCATTTTTTTAGCCCCTTCTTGGTCAACTTCTACCACCTTTTTACCTCCGGAACCGGCTGCAAAGATGACTTTGTCAATATTTTCTACCGTATGGGTCACGTCTTTCTCTAAATCACCCAGTACCGTTTTGACCTGTTTAGCCGCAAATTCCTGTGTTTGGCCCTCTTTCCTTACCATGGCAACAGGCTCAAAATATTGAGAGGATTTAAGTAAATCAACCACTTTTTTTCCTGTTGTACCGGTGGCTCCTACTACTAATACGTTTTCCATTGTTATTTGTTGAGCGTTACTTTAAGTTGTATGTCCGCCTTTAAGAGTTTAGATACGGGACAAACTTCTTTTGCCTTATGGGCAATTTGTTGAAACTGCTCAGCATCTATATTGGGTATGTCCCCTTTTAGGTCAAAATCAATTGTTGTGATTTCCCCGTCTTCAAAAGAGACGGATGCAGCAATATCTAAACTATCCGGCTTAAATCCGTCCTCACCCAATAAAAAACTTAACTGCATTGCAAAACAGCCGGCATGTGCCGCACCTATCAGCTCTTCAGGATTGGTGCCTTTTTCTCCATCCTCAAATCGTGTATGAAAAGAGTATTGGGTTTTATTTAAAACCCCGCTCCCGGTAGTTAATGTTCCTTTTCCTTCCTTCCCTGAACCCTTCCATTGGGCTTGTGCTTTTCTTGTAAATTTCATGTTGTGTCTTTTTTATATTATTAAATTATGCTTCTTGCTTTACGCTTGCCTTCGGATAATCTGTGTATCCTTCAGGACCGGTTGTATAGAAAGTATCCTTGTCCCAATCAGCCAGTTCCAAATTGTTTTCGAAGCGTTCTACCAAATCTGGGTTGGACACGTATAGCTTTCCAAAAGATACCAAGTCGGCGTTTCCAGAAGTAATAACCTCATTCCCGGATTCTTGGTCAAACCCGGAATTGATCATCAGCGTACCGTTATATAAGGGCCTAAAATGTTTAGCGATTTCCGTGACCGCATAAGGAATATCGGAAACGTCCGTAAAAGGTTCCGATAAGTGTATATAGGCCAAATTGTAATCGTTCAGTTTTTTAATGACATATTCAAAAGTAGGAATCGTGTCTTCATCCATCGTCATTCCAAAAACTCCATTAAGTGACGGATTAAAACGTGCCCCAAT
>CAJQMW010000104.1 GCA_905479535.1 uncultured Maribacter sp.
ACCGGGCGTTCTGTTCCTGTACCATCTTGAACTCGTCGCTTATCTCCTTGGGGTCCTGTCCTGACACGAACTGGCCATGGACGATCTCCGCGCCCTTCTCCTGGTTCCACCCGTATTCGATACTTGCCCTTGCATGTGTTATCGCTTTTCCCTTTCCTATCATTTTCTGAATTTTTGGATATGGTCCCGTATTTCCCGGGCAAGTTGACGTACTTCCATGGCCAGTTTCGGGTCCTTATTTTTGTACATGTTGCCGATACGGATAAAGTTGTTCCGGTAGTCCGTCAGCATCTTGTACATTCCGATATGTTCCTCGGAAAGGCGTTCGATGATCCGGTCATCGAAAGCGGCACGTCGGCAATACTCGCTCACGGACAGGCCCGATTTTCTCGCCTTTACCCGAAGCCAGTTCCGCTCGAAGGTCGAACATCGGAAACGTACCGTTTTGCTTTTCATTTTTTTTACTTTGCGACCCTACGGGAGCAAAGCAAGATCGTTTTTGTAGCTACAAAAACACATCTTGCCTTACTTTTCTTCGTTTTACTTCGTGCAGGAATACCTTGTTCCGTTTTATATGAAAAGGCTGAAATTCCAAGCTAATCCCGTACACCCATTCCGCATCATTTTCTTCTACTTGGCCCATCCAATTTTAATAGGTTGAACATTTTAATAAACCTATCGGCCAGTTGCTTGCCATACCGTTGTTCGATTTGACTTAGGTTAAAATTCGTTGTAATGTGCGTCTTGGTGCCAAGACTTTCAAAATTGCGATAACGGTTCAGTAGAATACGAACGAATACTTCTTCCTTCCCATATTGAAAAATATTGTTTCCTTCCATTTCTGCTCCTAAATCATCAAATAGAAAAACCCCTCTGGAATAATATTTAATGACTTCCTCTTTGTTCTTTTCCAGATTGAACTTGGCCACCACTTCTTGGGTAGAGATAGAAGGGAACCATAATTCACGCACCTGATAGTGTTTGGCCATATTTTGGATGATTTGAAAACTTGAGGTCTTCCCGGTCCCGTACGAACCGAACACCAATAGCCCTTTTCTCAAGGAGATGTTTTCCAAAAGTTCAAAGGCCTTGTCCCGGTTCCAATATTTGCAGAAGTGTTGCAAGAAACTTTTGTTTGAACCATCCACCTCAAAGTCTAGATCGGTATTGGCATAAAATTCTTGGGCCATTTTGAAAAAAACTTTTTTGAAAACATCAGGCTTGCATAGCGGCCCTTTTATTTCTTTTTCTTTTTTCAACAGCCCTGATATTTCCTTTTTCATAGGTTCTATTCTAATATTGGACTTCTATTTTCAATATTTTCTTTTAAAGAAGTAATTGATTTTATGTCTTGTTTTGTTACTTGTTTTATATGATGGTCATTTTTGACGTTGCTGACACGATAGAACTGTCCATGCTGCCTGGACACTTTTGTCGTATCTGCTTTGCACGTTCGAAAGCTGAACTCCAATGTGCTTTTAAGGAACCGCCTTCTTCCATCAAAAGAGACCTCGGCTATCCAGCCGACTGTCTTCAGTTCGCTAATGTATCTGGAGACCTGCCGTTCGGAAATTTTTAGAAAAGAGGATATGTACTTGTTGGACATGTAGCATTCTTTTCCGTTTTCCGTAAAGCTGTGGATCTCCAGAAATAGGATCTTGGCATACCAATTCACCTCGGTATTCAAATAGATCCGTTTAGGAATCCATATACCCTGAAAATTTCTATCGCTGGCTTTCATAGTGCTTTCTTATGAATTACCCTGATGGTGTCTTTTCAAATGGGCATTCACTTTTTCTTCGAGTTCCGCTTCGCCATAGGAAGGGTTTTGAAGCAGCCATTCCTCTATTTTCTCCCGTTCAAAGAACAGGGAACCATTGGTCGGCTTTGAAAAGGGGATCAACCTCGCCGATGTGAGCTTATAGATCTTGGAAAGGCTCCAACCGGTGTACATCTGTAAGTTGGTGACATTAAATACCCTTTTCTTCACCAGGGCGGCTTCATCGAGATGGTCGATCTTTTCAAGGAGTAATTGTACTAAAGAAGAATTTTGTTTGTTCATGATGCTTTCAAATTAAGTTTTCACTCTTTTTCCATGATCAGTACATGGAACTATTTGAAAGCAATTTGGGTACGTTAACGCAGCAAATCAAGTAAGGGAAAGGCTTCCGCTGTTTTTCTTTACTTTCCTTTTCATATTATGATCGACCAATGAATACAAGGTGGTTCTCGATATCGATTTTTAGGTCCATACGCCTTTTGGGATTGCAGTTTTTCCAACCCGAATGGGACTTTTGAAGCTGTTTTACCGTCCATTCGGTATCCTTTGACCTGAACGTTCCTTTTATGTAATTACAGAGCCTTAAAAGGTTCTCCCCGTAGTAGCCTTCCAGATTCTCCTCGGAGATGTGGTTCAGGAACTCGAAGAACAACCTAAAGTTGGGCAGTTTCCTATCCGTGATCGGTAGCCAAATGATTTTTTCATCAGGTTCTTTGCCCATTACAAAACGGTTGAAGTCAGTCTCGCTGGTTTCAAGGTAATTATCGAACAGGTTCGAACCGGTATAATCCATCGAATGTACTAGCTGTGAAAAACGGATGGGCGGAACTATCGGCTCGATACCAACGTTCATAACTTCTTTTTTAGTTTTAATCGGATATGGACTTTTATAACCCAAAAGTTGTGAAATATAGATCTTGGCAAAAATTAGAAACACTATGGTGATCATGGACATCATGAGAATACCGAAATAACGGAAGAAAGGTTCTTCTGAGACGAAAAGGAAAGGCCAAAGCTGCCACAGTATCAGAAAGTACGTTCCAAGCAACAAAAAAAGAACTACCCAATGCGGAACTTTCTTGGTTTTCCATTGCGTACCCGTTCGATGCAGATCGAAAACTGCTTTGTCGATGCTTCGAAAAAGCAAAATTATCGTATTTTTAAAGGAAGATTTCATACATGAACGAAAGCCATGCATGAAGATAGGAAGATATATGCAAAACAAACGTGTTTCACCATTGTTTCACCCTAGGCAAAAAAGAAAGGCTCCGCATTTCTGCGAAGCCTTTGCTGCTGGTAGCTCCTCCTCTTGGGCTCGAACCAAGGACCCTCTGATTAACAG
>CAJQMW010000105.1 GCA_905479535.1 uncultured Maribacter sp.
TCAATTTATCTCTTCTTTTTTTCTGAGGTATCCGCTGCTCAAAACCTTGTGCGTAATCCTAGCTTTGAGACCTTTGAAAATTGTCCTAAAACCTTGGGAAATTTGGAGGCCGATTTGGAAGATTGGCAAGCGCCGACCAACGGATCCACCGATTATTTTAACGGATGTAGCCAGGCCATGGGAACCCCTAAAAACTTTAACGGGGAACAGCCGGCAGATTTTGGTGTGGGTTATGTGGGCCTCTATTTTTATGCCCCCCAAGATTATAGGGAATATATTCAGGCCAAGCTGGAAAACACTTTGAGGAAGGACGAAACCTATAAAGTATCTTTTTATGTGAGTTTGGCGGAACGTTCCGATTTTGCGATTAAGGTATTCGGCATTCAATTCTCTGAAAATCCGGTGATGGTCAATACGACCAAAACACTTTCTAGAATGCACTTGTCCAAGGTTCCGGGTGATGTGTCCAGTTTTTTTGAAATACGTTATTCCCATTTTTATTCCGATAAAAAAGACTGGGTTTTGGTAGAACAAGAATTTGTGGCCAAGGGTACGGAGAATTACATGATTATCGGAAACTTTAAGGACAACAAGGGAACCCAGAAATTCGAGACCAAAAGAAATAGCACAAGGGGTTCTTATTATTATTTGGATATGGTTTCCGTAACTTCCTTGGAAAACGAAGATGCCGGATTAGAAAATATTAAAGGTGCTAAAGAGTTGGAGACATTCGAGGTAGATAAAATAAATGTGTTCAGCGATGTTCTTTTTGATTTTGACGCATTTGAATTGCTGTCTACCGCTGAAACGGAACTGAAACACATACAAGAATATTTGACTCAAAATCCAAACTTGAAAATTGTAATATCCGGTCACACCGATGCTAGGGGCTCCGATACTTACAACATGATATTGTCAGAAAAAAGGGCCCTTGCCGTTAGTGAATACTTGATTACCAATGGAATTTCCCAAAATAGGATATCTGCCAATGGCTACGGAAGTTTAAAACCAGTTTCTACAAACAATACAAGTGCGGGGCGTAATAAAAATAGGCGGGTTGAGTTTGTTATCACTAATTAAGCGAATACTAATAATCCGAATATTCTGTGGGGTAGAGGAGGAAGGAATCCAACTTGTTCACGTTGTTTTGATATTTTTTCATCCCAGATATTTCTTTCCATTTAGGGGAATCCACAAAATCTTTCCATAATGCATTACGTTTTTCCATATTTGGAAAAGTGGTCATGTACATTAAATTGGGCATACGATCACCGGAAATAACCTCTGCGTAGAAAACTGCATTAAAACCTAAATCTTCAAAAAGGACCACCTCTCCACCCTCATTGAACATGGCTACCTTGTTTTTGTAAATTGCCTCAGTGGGAGATTCGTAACTTCTAAGCTCGTATACACGTTCTTGTCTAGGTCCTTCAACAGCAGTCGGATTCATTTGAGGCATATCTGGGAATGCTCGCAACAGAACAGAGTTAATACGCTCGTAAGGCGGGTCGTCATAACTAGCGGTCAAATACTCAGATCCCGCGCTCCAATGGGTTTTGTCCACAGCGAGCAAGGCTTCCATTCGCTCAAATTCTGCTAGGGAATTGAAAGGAATGAGCACATATATTTTATCACTCATCTTAAACTTATCCTGGCGTACTTTAAAGACCCCTATATCCCTTATTCCCATTCTTTTCAGGGCTGGTAAATACGCTTTCTCCAAATACGTATCGACCTTATTTTCTTGGCTTTCGTTTTTTACGGTATAGGTTTTAAGCTCATAGAATTCTTTATTGTTGGATTGACCGTCTACATTGTAAAATATCAAGAGGGAAAACAGTATGGGTAGGAATAAATTAATTTTCATGTATTGCTCTATTAGGTTTATTCGATTCAGGAAGTTAATGATAATTTTTTTGTCCTTCAGTTTCAAGGGAAGCGAGATTCTTTATTCACCATACTTGTTTTATAGAAACTTATTTTAAAAAAGCAGTAATTTTAACCTTGGATAAAAAGTCAAACAGCCTTTACATGAAAAAAAAGTTGCATTGTATTTTATTAGTCGATGATGATTATGCCACCAATTATATTCATACAAAGGTTATAGAGAAGGCTGACATCGTAGAAAAAATTGTAACCGTTACCGATGGATTTGATGCCCTAGACTACTTAAAGGAAAATAACAGCGAAGAATATATGTCTCCGGACATCATATTTTTAGATATCAATATGCCTGGAATGGACGGGTGGGAGTTTCTTAATAAGTATAACAAATTAGAAGAAGTAAAAAAGGCTAAAGTGGTACTGGTAATGCTGTCCACTTCCTTGAACCCCGATGATGCAAGTATGTCTAAAAATATTCCCAGTATAAATGGTTTTAAGAACAAACCCTTAACAGTACCGGTGCTGAATGAAATCATTGAGACCCATTTTCCTGATTACCGGTAGTATTTCATAGCCGGGTACAAGATCTAATTAAAGCCTAAAATACACTCAACAACTTGTGAGCCACTCTTCATATAAGGTCTTAAGCCAAGAGGTAAAACACTGGTTTTTTTAGTTAAAAACCACCTACCTTTACAAAAAACCTATACAATGGACTTGAATTTAGCAGTATTGATAGACGGGGACAATATACCATCGGCGTACGTCAAGGAAATGATGGAAGAGATTGCTAAATACGGTAATCCCACCATAAAGCGCATCTATGGGGATTGGACGAATCCACGTTTGGGAAAATGGAAGAACGTGTTGCTAGAAAATGCCATTACCCCCATTCAACAATACGGATACACCCAAGGTAAAAATGCTACGGATTCTGCCATGATTATTGACGCTATGGATATCTTGTATTCCGGAAAAGTCAACGGATTTTGTATCGTTAGTAGCGATAGCGATTTTACACGATTGGCCACTAGGTTAAGGGAAGCCGGAATGCAGGTGTTCGGGATTGGGGAGCGTAAGACACCGAATCCTTTCATCGTGGCCTGTGATAAATTTATTTATATTGAAATCTTAAAAAGTCAGGCCGAAGAAAGTATAGACACGGGTGGGAACAAATCTAAGGTAGAAAACAAAGTAGATAAGATTACCCCAAAGGAACTTCGCTTCATTGCCAATACCATAGACGATGTAGCGGATGACGATGGCTGGGCTTTCTTGGGGGATGTGGGCAGCCTATTACAGAAAAAACAACCTAATTTTGATGCCCGGAATTATGGTTTTCAGAAATTAACGCCCTTGATCAATTCCATTCCACATTTTGAAATTGAGCGTAGAGAGGATTCAAAGGGAAGAAGGAAACTCATTTATGTAAAAATAAAGGAGAAGAAAAAATCAAGGTCAGCTAAGTCCTAAATTTATGTTACCCTCTAAAAAGCTTATGCTCATGAACCGCTACTTACTTTTTATACTGCTCCCAATCGCTCTCATCTCCTGTAGACAAGAAAACACTGCTGTAGCTAAAGGCTATCATGTAGGGGATGCAGATAGTTTATTTTCGGATTTTTATGAGTTTAAAAAAAACATCAATCCAATTGAAGCCACAAAGGCAGGTTTTAACGAGTACAACGATACAATAGCCAATTACATATCTGATGAATATCAATTGTTCGCTAAGGAGAAGTACACTTATTTCTTGGATCAGTTGTCTCAATTTGATTCAACGATGGTCAGTTCCGAAGATTGGATGAGTTTAAGAGTCATGGATTGGGACTGTACCGTAAAATTGGAAGGATTAATGAATCCTATCAAAACAATCGCTTCTCCCATATATGATCTACCGAGTTTTGAATTAATGCCCCTTTTTCAAATACAATCTTTGCATTTGTACGTAGCCCAATTGGCAGGAGGTACCAGTGTTCAACCTTTTGATACGGAACAGGACTACCGGAATTGGTTGAAACGTTTAGACGATTATTTGATTTTTCTGGATACCAGTATGCTCAAAATGCAGGAAGGCATGCAGAAAAATGTGGTTGCACCAAAAGTCCTGATTCAAAAAATGCTTCCTCAGCTAGATGCTTTTATAGATATTCCTGTAACCGACAATGTTTATTATAAACCAATTTTACAGCTGCCCAATTCCTTTTCAGACGCGGTCAAGGAAGAGTTGACTGCTAGTTACACGGAATTTATCAATACGAAATTGGAACCCAAATATGTTGAGCTCTATGATTTTGTAAAAGACTCTTATCTACCGGCAGGTAGGGATACCGATGGCCTGGGTGCTTTGCCCAATGGCCCGGATACCTATAACTATCTTATTAAGCTACATACAACGACCAATATGACAGCCAATGAAATCCATGAACTTGGCTTGAAGGAGGTAGCAAGGATTTCTGCTGAAATGAACACTATTAAAAATGAATTGGGATTCAAAGGTGACTTAAAGGACTTTTTTGTTGAACTAAGGCAAAAGAAAGAATTGGTGCCTTTTGAGAAACCAGAAGAAGTAATCGCAAATTTCAATGCGATCAATGGACGGATTTCCAAAACGCTGGGAGATGTTTTCAGTCTGCGGCCTAAAGCGGGTTTTGAAGTGAGAAGGACTGAAGGATTTAGAGAAGCTTCGGCCAGTGCCGAGTATGTTCCAGGGTCAAAAGATGCCAAAAGACCAGGGACATTTTATGTTCCTATTCCAGATATTAGCACCTACAATACGCTACAAGATGAAGCACTTTTTTTACATGAGGCTATACCAGGACACCACTATCAATTATCATTACAGCAGGAAAACAAGGACTTACCTGAGTTTTTACACCCAGAAAGTATGGGCGTATTCGTAGAAGGTTGGGCTTTGTATGCAGAATCCTTGGGTAAGGAATTGGGTTTGTACGAAGACCCCTATCAGTATTTCGGAATGTTAAGTATGGAAATGCACAGGGCCATTAGATTAGTGGTTGATACGGGAATTCATGCGAAAGGTTGGAGTAGGGAGGAAGCAATAGCCTTTTCCTTGGAGAACGAAGCCGAATCTGAAGATAACATAGTCGCTGAAGTAGAACGATATATGGCCACTCCCGGGCAAGCACTGTCCTACAAAATCGGTCAACTTAAAATACGGGAGTTGCGTACTAGAGCGGAAAAGGAATTAGGTGCTAGTTTCGATGTGCGTAAGTTCCATAATCAGGTTTTGAATTCTGGAAGTTTGCCTTTAGTGCTTTTAGAAGAAAAAATCGGTAGATGGATTGCTTCTCAGAAGCGAAACTGATTTTCTTAGAATCTCCGAGCGGAATATTTTTTTAAATTTATCGTTTAACCTAGGACATTAACCAATCGTAGCAGTCATGAAAAAGAACCTTCTTTTTTTAGTCGGTGTATTTTCGCTTTTTTCAGTTCAAAATTCAAAAGCCTTTGTGCTTAAGACCTTAACTATTCCACAATCTGAGGAAGCTGATGTTTTTA
>CAJQMW010000106.1 GCA_905479535.1 uncultured Maribacter sp.
AAGTTGATCAATACGTTTACGGGTAGTAAACCAAAGTACGAGGAAGACCCCGATGCTCCCTGGTGGGAAAGGGGTGGCTCCACAAAACCTACTACAGCTGCTGGAATTAATAGTTTCACTTGGGACCTCAGATATCCCGGGGCAACAGAATTCGATGGAATGATCATATGGAGCGCACGTCCCCAACGCGGACCAAAAGCACCTTTGGGAATGTATAAAGTGAAGCTGAAAACCAAAGATTATGAAAAGACGTTTCCCTTTAATATAAATATCGACCCTAATTTAAAAGGTATCTCGAAAGAAGATTTAGATGAACAATTTGAATTGGCCAATAGAATCATGCAAAAGACCACTGCAGCCAACAATGCCGTTATCCGAATACGACAAGTCAAGAAAAACATTGATAGCGTTAAATCTAAAATATCTAGTGAGGATTATAAAAATACAATGGTTCCTTTCTTAGAGAAAATTTCAAGTGTAGAAGAAGAATTGTATCAGGTTAAGAATCAATCAGGACAGGATCCTTTGAACTTTCCCATCAAACTAAACAACAGATTGGCTTCATTACGACGAAGTGTTGAAAATGGAGATGCGAAACCAACTGATGGAGCTTATAAGGTTTTTGAAGAACTTTCCGGAGAACTTGATCAACATTTAAGCAAACTAAAAACCGTTATGACAGAGAATTTGCCAAAGGTGAATTCCATTTTAAATAATGCGGGAGTTGGGGAAATTGAAGCATCCGAATAATTTACGTTTATGATGATTATCCAAAAAAGTTTACGACATCTTTTTGCAACGGTTCTTTTGGCCTTGCTAGCATTCACGGCTTGCAAGGACACTAAGAAAGATACGCCCTCAAACAAAGAAGCATCCATTGAAAGACCGAAAACTTTTACAACCCCTTTGGAAAGAGAAATAACGATTGCGGCTCCCTCGGAAAAAATGTTGACGCAATATGAAGAAGCAAAGGAAACGTACCATGCCAATCCCGATGATGTAGAGGCCATAATTTGGCACGGTAGAAGAACGGCTTATTTAGGTCACTATGCTGATGCTATTGGCATTTACAGTGAAGGAATCAAAAAATATCCTGAAGAACCTCGTTTGTATAGACATCGGGGTCATCGGTATATCTCCTTGCGCAAATTCGACGAAGCGATTTCCGATTTGGAAAAAGCAGGGCAATTAATCCAAGGTACCGAAAACGAAATAGAACAAGATGGCATGCCCAATGCCCAGAACATTCCAGTGAGCACCTTGCACGGTAATATTTGGTATCATTTGGGCTTGGCAAATTACCTTAAACACGACTATGAGAAAGCCTACGATGCTTATGTAAAGTGCCGAGAATCAGGAATTTTACCGGACAATATCGTTTCAAGCACACATTGGCTCTATATGATCCAACGCCGACTCGGAAATGAAGCATTGGCCCATGATGTGTTAAAACCGATAGAAGCAGAAATGGATGTCATCGAAAATCAGAGTTATTATGAGCTTTGCAAATTGTATAAGGGATTAATTCCCCTAGATTCCCTTTTGCAAACTGAAACCGGAAGTCCCTCGAACGATGCAGTGGCGTACGGGCTTGCCAATTGGCATTTCTACAATGGCGAAAAGGAAAAAGCCGAAAAAATTATGACGGATTTAGTGGAAAGTCCTTCATGGAGTTCCTTTGGTTACATCGCGGCCGAAAGCGACCTTCTAGAGTATTTTGGAAAAGGCAATCGGTAAGTACTCCAAAAATGAACACTTAGAAAAACTCAAATCACTACTTTTGTACCCATACTTTTTAGTTGATACAAGATGCAGAAACCAAAAATAGCCCCTTCCCTACTCGCAGCCGATTTCGGAAACTTGCAACGGGATGTAGAAATGGTAAATAACAGCGTTGCGGATTGGCACCATATAGATGTCATGGACGGTGTTTTTGTTCCCAATATTTCCTACGGAATGCCCGTAATTAAGGCTATTGCCCAACATGCCACCAAACCGCTGGATGTTCATTTAATGATTGTCGACCCCGATAGGTACATTAAGACTTTTGCCGATCTGGGCGCCAACACACTAAATGTGCACTACGAAGCTTGCACTCATCTGCACAGGACACTGCAGGCCATTAAGGCAGAAGGTATGAAAGCTGGGGTAGCCATAAATCCCCATACGAATATCAGTTTATTGGAGGATACCATTAAGGATATCGATATAGTCTGTATGATGAGCGTTAACCCCGGATTTGGTGGCCAGTCCTTCATAGAAAATACCTACGATAAGGTAAAGGCCTTAAAGTCCCTTATCAAAAATAAAGGTGCCCACACCTTAATCGAAATTGATGGTGGGGTAACTTCAAAAAATGCCAAAGCTTTGGTAGATGCCGGAGCAGATGTACTTGTAGCGGGAAGTTTCGTTTTTAAAAGTGACGACCCAGCTCAAACCATATCAGACCTCAAAAACATAGCGGTCGACTAACGGAGTCTCAAATTTCCTAAAAAACAAAGGTGGCAAATTGAGCATTTTATACAAACAATGTGCAATTGCCACACAATGATTTTCCCCGCAACTTTATCAATACTGTTCCAATAAGTACTTGATCAAATCAGTAGTTGTAACAATTCCAACCAAACTATCGCCTTCAACGACCGGTAAGGCATGAAACTCATTTTTAGTTAAAATTTCAGCCACCTCTTTGATGGTCGTATCTGCTGAAACGCTCTTAAGGTTTTTAGCCATTACCTGAGGAACTGTAAACATATTGTATACAATTGTCTCCACATTAGTTTCATCTTCATAGACACCATCGGCAAAACTGATACGAAGTAAATCTGTCAGACTCAACATCCCTAATATTTTATCACCTTCAACTACTGGAATATGACGTATGTTATGTTTTCTAAAAAGCCGTTCGGCCTTATCCAACTCATCTTTTGAATTTAATGTGATGATATTTTTGGTCATTATTTTCGAAACGGGTACTCTGTGCCTTAAGCTCATAATATTTATATTTTTTATTATTTCCTAAAGTTCGACTACCGAACCCTGTAAAAGAATGATAAATGTCATATTCAAATCATATGGATTTTGAAATTTTCTATGTGATTTGAACAAGGCCTTCTTCTTTAAATTGAATAGCTTTGTTGTAATTAATTATCTCTTTTAAAAGAATGAAAAACACAGGAATGGATATAAGTGACGTTGTTATTATTGGAGGTGGGCCAATAGGTATTGCCTGTGGCTTGGAAGCCCAAAAAAAGGGATTGACCTATCTCATCTTGGAAAAAGGGCCCATTGTAAACTCGCTTTTTAATTACCCGGTGAATATGCAGTTCTTTTCCTCTTCAGAAAAGTTGGAAATTGATGAAATACCTTTTATTAGTAAGGAAGCAAAGCCTAAGCGCGACGAAGCTCTAGAATATTACCGAAGGATCGTAACCTCCAACAAACTGAACATAAATCTCTTTGAGAAGGTAGAGGATGTCGTAAAGGCGGATGATGTTTTCACTATAACCACAAGCAAAAACAGCTACACTTCCAGAAACGTCATCATTGCAACCGGATTTTATGATATCCCCAATAAACTGAACATCCCAGGGGAAGAATTACCAAAGGTCTCCCATTACTATAAAGACCCCCATTTTTATGCGGGTCAAAAACTGGCCGTTATCGGTGCCAGCAATTCTGCCATAGATGCTGCTCTGGAATGCTATCGGAAGGGAGCGGAGGTCTCACTTATTATCCGTGGTCCGGAAGTAGGGAAACGTGTTAAATATTGGGTAAGGCCAGATATAATGAATCGTATTGAGGAAGGTAGTATTAAAGCCTATTACAATACCATTGTGACAGAAATCAAGGAAGATGAAATAATCTTAGATTCGCCAGAGGGCAATCTTAGCTTACCGAACGATTTTGTTCTCGCACTGACAGGCTACAAACCAAATTTTGAATTTTTGGAGAAGTTGGGGATAGAACTTTCCGATGATGAAAAAAAGCTTCCAGAATACAATCCGGATACCATGGAAAGTAATGTTGATGGTCTTTATTTAGCCGGTGTTATTTGCGGAGGTATGGAAACCCACAAATGGTTCATAGAAAACTCTAGGGTTCATGCTAAAATAATCGCTGAACACATTTTAGAGACCCAACAATAATTGATGAGACGTAATTCATTTTCGTTAAGCCTTCTTCAGGAGCTTTGCGAAATTATAGCTAGCGCTTACGAGGTTGTCGTAACTATTGTTTAAGGCATCCTCCAAGGAGGATACTTGCCTAAGAATAGAACAAACATATTGCAAACCTATTTTTTCTTGCTGTACAGGAGTCAATTCCACCGCGCCACAAAGGGCAGCGACGGGTATATGTTGTTTTTTTGCGGCTGTTAAAACCCCGGCAATAGTTTTCCCCGATAAGGTTTGTGCATCCAATTTACCTTCTCCCGTTACAATCCAATCGGCCCCATCTATGGCTTTATCAAATTCGGCCAATTCTTTGATTAAATCAATTCCCGAGATTAAGGTTGCATTCAAAAACACGCTAGCTCCACCTCCTACTCCGCCGGCTGCCCCAGCTCCGGGAATATCCTGCACATCAACATTAAATTCATTTTGTATGCAATCCGCAAGATTTTTTAAACCATCATCCAGTAACTGTACTTCTTTCTCCGAAGCCCCCTTTTGAGGCCCATAGACATAGGCGGCCCCGTTAGTTCCATAAAAGGGGTTGGTCACGTCACAGGCAACTTTCACCTTTACCTGAGAAAGTTTTTTATGGACTAGGTTCTTGCGGATGGCAGTAACGGACTTCAGGTTTTTCCCTATAGGTTGCAATGCCTTAGCATCTTTATCTAAAAACTCATATCCCAAGGCGGCGGCTATTCCCATACCACCATCATTGGTTGCACTACCCCCTATACCAAGAATAATTTCACTTACACCTCTTTCAAGCGCATCTAAGATAAGTTCTCCAGTACCCAATGAAGTGGTTTCCATGCAATTCAAATCCTCCTTCCTTAGCAGTTTGTATCCCGAAGCTTCGGACATTTCTATAAATGCCATTTTTTTATCATGGGATAATAGATAACCTACTTTTACAGCTCTAAAAAGAGGGTCGTTTACTCGAACCTTAACAGTGTCGGCCTTTAAGTAATGTCTCACTACATCTATGGTGCCATCTCCTCCATCCGCTAAAGGTATTTTAAGGATTTCGGCATTTTGAAAGATCATTCGAAGCCCTTCCTCTACGGCGTCGCAGAATTCAAATCCAGTTAGGGATCCTTTGAATTTATCTGGAGCGATAACGAACTTCATAGCTATCCGATTAACTCAAAAGATTTGTCAAAGACATACTGAACACCACCATGGCAACAAAATAGGCCACTAGAATTGCCACCTCTTTTTTACCTGAATAGTAGACCACCTCTAGACCTTCGTTCACCTGTCTTTTAATTGTATAACTCACTGCAAGCGCAACTAAAATTGTAACTAGACACCCAAGTGCGTTCCACCAAAACCAAAAAATCTGTGGTACATAGAGCCATAGGTACATGTTGAACAAAACTCCGGCCACTATGCCAATATTTGCACCCAAAGCATGTGTTTTTTTGGTCAATATAGCAAGAATGAACGCTGCCAGAATAGGTCCGTAGAAAACAGAGCTAATTTTATTGATGACCTCAATTACAGTACCTTCAATGTTTCCGGCGAAAAAAGCGAAGAACAAACAAACGAGGCCCCAGAAAACGGATAATAAACGGGAATTCATTACGTACTTGCTATTACTCATATTGGGTTTAAAACGTTTTACAAAATCCTCCATGGTAACCGCTGAAAGCGAGTTGACCGTAGAACTTAAAGAAGACATTGCAGCCGACATTATGGCAACGATTAAAATTCCTATTATTCCATTGGGCAAATAGTTGATGATAAATACAGGAACCATTAAATCTGCTTTTTTACCCTCAAGTGAACCAATATTCGCTTGATAGGTGCTTTCCATCATTTCTTGAAATCCAAAATCCTGCATAAACAGTGTGCCCAATACAAGTCCCATAATGCAGTATGTAAGGGTTAGCGGGAACCTAAAAAGCCCATTTGCCAATAACAACTTTTTGATCGTTGGCATTCCCTTGGCCGAAAGCAGTCTTTGAGACTGCGTCTGGTCCGTACCGTAATAAGAGGCATACAAAAAGAACCCACCTATGACCATAGGCCAAAATCCGAATTCATCATTACCATCCGCATTATCAAAACCCCATTTATTGAAGTCCACCGCGGTCAATCTATCCTGATCCACGTTTGTTAGAAAATTATCAAAACCTCCCAATTCGCTAATACCATAGATCAAACAAATAATTATTCCTATAAATAAAACAATCATTTGAATAACATCTCCCCATATAACGGCCTTCATCCCTCCTTGAAAAGAATATACCATAGTTATGGCACCTATAATCAATATTGATATCCAAAAGTCTATTCCGATTGTAGCCTGTAAAATGAGAGCCATAGTATAGACCATTACCCCTGTTGCTACCGATCTACTTACTTGAAAGACAAAACTTATCAATAACCGCGACGATGCATCAAACCGTTTTTCCAAATACTCGTAAACGCTTACGATTCCCGATTTATATAGTGTTGGGATTACGGCGATCAACAAGAAGCCCATAGCCAATGGTACTCCAAATTCATAGGTCAACCATTGCAGCCCTCCACCGGGCTTTAATCCAACAAATGCTGGCGCAGATATAAAACTGATCGCTGACAATTGGGTGGCCATGGTAGATAAACTCAATGGTAACCAACCCATACTTCTACCACCCAGAAAGTAATCTCCGGAACTTTTATTTTCCTTGAAAAAATAC
>CAJQMW010000107.1 GCA_905479535.1 uncultured Maribacter sp.
CGTCCATCAAAATTAAATCTCCCGCTTTACATTGCTGATTATTTTCCAAATAGTGTAATACGTTTGCATTGTTTCCCGATGCTATAATTGGAGGATAGGCAAATCCTTTGGAACGGTTACGGACAAACTCATGCAACAACTCTGCTTCAATCTCGTATTCCCAAACCCCAGGTTTCACAAAACCAAGTAATCTCCTAAAACCTTTCTCGGTAATAGTGCAAGCCGTTTGCATCAAATCGATTTCCTCTGGCTCCTTTACACCACGAATCTGCTGTAAAATTAGATTACTCTTGGCAACTTGGTGGGCAGGATACTCTTTTCTACATTTTTGGATAAAGCGGTCTTCACGGGTTTGGGTTTCTACGGCCTGCCGGTAATGTTCATTAGTATTGAAGTAGATGGTTTCTGCCTCGGTCATCAAATCAAAGAATATTTTATCGAAATCCGTCAGCCAATAAATTGTTTCAATACCCGAAACCTCCGTAGCTTTTTCCTTGGTCAATTTCTCCCCTTCCCAAACAGCGATATGCTCATTGGTTTCCCTTACGAATAAAATTTCCCGATGCTTTTTATCCATGGCATCCGGAAACAATATCAAAATGGTTTCCTCCTGGTCTGCACCACTCAGATAAAATATATCACGGTGCTGCTCAAAAGGCAGTACGCTGTCCGCACTAATTGGATAAATATCATTGGAGTTGAAAACCGCAATGCTTTTTGGCTTCATTTGAGCCATAAATTTTTTACGGTTTTTTATAAAAAGTGAGTTGGGAATTTGATCGTACTTCATGGAATTACTATTTGCCCTAAAATTAAGGATTAACTGTTGTTTTCATGGTAAACGGAATAGAAAATTATAAGATTTATCTACAGGACTACATAGTGAATTCATCACTAATTACTTAATTTGCGGCGACCTTAAAAAATTATTCATTATTAGATTTCCCTTATGAAAAAACTATCGTTCCTTTTTCTTTTAGCACTAGCTCTACAATCCTGTTCTGAAGCTGAAAAGCAAGAATCACAAGCCGAATTATTTGCCCGTATCGATACGGAGATAAAACAAAATGCCAAAGGATATAGTACCTTAGAAGAGGCGACCAAAACCATTGGACATCGACTTACGGGCTCGGATAATGGGTCCAAAGCGGAAGAGTACACCTATAATAAGTTTAAGGAATATGGTTTTGAGGATGTAGCATACCAAACTTTTGAGGTAGAGGCTTGGTCCAGAGGTACCGTGTCCTTAGAAATAAACGGTGACGATGTTAAAGTAGTCACCTTGGGTCACTCTCCTGTAAAAGCTGAAGTTAGTGGCGAGATTGTAGATATGGGCAACGGACTTGAAGCGGATTACGAAGCTAAACCTGGAGCTGTAGAAGATAAAATGGCTTTGGTATACATCAATATTTTAGAAGGAAGCCCAGAAGGTTTGACCAACCTTCACCGTAGCGAAAAAACTGCTTTGGCTATAAAATATGGAGCCAAGGGAATTATAATTATTAATCAAGTTCCTAACGGAGTATTACTGACGGGAACGGCTTCGGTGACCGGAGAACTAATTCCCATACCAGCTGTCTGCATTGGAATGGAAGACGGTATGGCCTTAAAGGAAACCCTTGAAACAGGTTCTGCCACTGCAACCATAAACATGACCAATAATAGTGATGTTATTAAAGCGAGGAATGTAGTGGCTACACTACCGGGAAGCGAAATTCCACAAGAGGAAATTGTTGTTGGAGGTCATTTGGATTCTTGGGATTTGGCAACCGGGGCCATTGATAATGGCATTGGTTCTTTTGCTGTTCTGGACATTGCACGAGCATTTAAGGCGAACAACCTCCAACCTAGAAGAACCGTAAAGTTCATCATGTTCATGGGCGAGGAACAAGGTCTGTTGGGTTCTACCCATTTGGTTGAGGAGGCCATTCAAAATAACACCATAGATAAAATTAAGTACATGATGAACCTGGACATGGCCGGTAACCCCGTAGGAATGAACGCAGGCGGAAAACTGGACGATGAAAGCTTTTTTAAGGAATTGGGCGCTACGATTCAACAACAGGATACCATTTTTCAAAACACGTTTTCCAATCGCTCCGGGCTACATAGCGACCATCAGCCTTTCATGTTGGAGGGAGTGCCCATCCTCTCCGTACAAAGCAATTTGGACCGTTCTATCTATGGTTGCTATCATTCGGATTGTGACGATTTTGATTTAGTCAACGAAGAACAGATGACCAACACGGCCCGTTTTGGCACCATGATGTTGTATGCCTTGGCCAACGCCGAAACCCTTCCCGCCACAAAAATGGATAGCGAGACCACAAAACAGTTTATGATCGATAATAATCTAAAGGAAAAACTGATTATCGGGGGCGATTGGAAATGGGAGGAGTGAAAGCAGTGGTCAGTGGTCAGTTCAAAAAAATAAAATGTCAGTTGAATTGTTGACGGTTGCATCACTAGGAGAATACCAATATTTAAAAATTACGTCTATGCAAGGTTGTCCGGTCGAGCGCAGTCGAGATCTCTACTACGAAACCTAACAGTTCAAGAATCCATTTAGCAAGACGGCTGGCTGATATGAAAAAAGTAATCGGATATATGATTTTACAATGATACGAGTTCACATCAAAAAAATAAATATTCTTTTTTGTTTAGCCCTAGCCTTAGGCTGTTCCCAAAACCCTAAGGAAAAGGCGCAAGATTATTTTAAAACTGTACGTTCGGAATTCACTGGAGAATTGGCCTATGAAACTACCGGATTCGTGGAGCAATATTGGCGGGTGGCCGGCAATACGGGATTCAATAAAAGTGTGTACTGGATAGCCGACCATTTGGAAAAAGCGGGCTATCTTCTGGAAAGCGATGCAAAAGAGAATGACCGGCTCACCTACCGCATCGAAAAGCGGTCCATGAAGCATCCCACTTGGGAACCTGTTTCGGCTAGTTTACGGATAATCGGGGAACAGGAGCCACTTTTGGTTTCTGAGAGCAATAGGAACATGACCTATCTGAACTCTGCTTCCACTCCCGAAGAAGGCCTGACGGCCGAAGTAGTTTATATAAAAAATCCAGAGGATATTAATGAATTTGACCTCAATGGAAAAATAGTCTTTGCCGAGACCAGTGCAGGGCGTTTGTATGAAAGTTTAGTTTCCAAAAATGCTTTAGGTGTTATTTCCTATAACAATCCGTCCTATCTGCAACCCGAAAAGAATTCCACTTCCATCCAATTTAGAAGTCTACCTCTACAGACCGAAACCAAATTGTGGGGCATCGCATTGTCCTTTGCTGCCAAAGAAAAATTAAAGGCGGCCTTAGAAAACGATAAAACCAAAGTGCATGTAAACGTTCAAACAAAAATCTATCCTTCGGAAGAACTGACCGTAGTCGCCAACATCAAAGGAAGTAAAAATCCTGAAGAACGCCTAGTTTTCAGTGCCCATATCCAAGAACCGGGAGCCAACGATAATGCTACTGGGGTCGGAGTGCAATTGGAAATGGGTTCGCTTGCTGCCAAACTTATTCAAAGTGACAAAATAGAAGTTAGCCGTACCCTTACTTTTTTATGGGGTGATGAAATTGTTTCTACCAGAAGGTACATCGAGGAAAACCCAGAACGTGCAGAAAGTATTAAATGGGGAATAAGCCTGGATATGGTGGGTGAAAATACAGCGGTAACGGGAGGTTCTTTTTTGATAGAAAAAATGCCGGACCCCAGTGCCATCTGGACCCGTGGTAATGATAAGCATTCCGAATGGGGCGGAGATGTAATGACTTTGGATGAAATGAAACCGCATTACCTCAACGATTTTATCATCAACAATTTTAAAAAACAAGGTGATTTTGCCAACTGGGAAGTCAACACCAATCCGTTTGAAGGTGGCAGTGATCACACCCCATTTTTAGATGCCGATATTCCGGGTTTATTACTATGGCACTTTACAGATCAATTTTACCATACCGACAATGACCGCTTGGACAAGGTCTCCCAAGAAACACTAAAGAATGTTGGGACAGCCGCCTTAGTCAGCGGGCTGGGGCTTGTAAACGCAGATACGAATACAGCATTGGAGGTTTTGGAGGAACTAGAAGTTTCCGCGAACAAAAGATTGGCCGCTGAATTTGAGTTGAGTAAAAAAGCGATTTTGGAAAACACATCTGCTTCGGAAGAAATGGAAATACTCAAAGCTTGGGAGGATTGGTATCTTAAAGCATTTGAATCCGTTTTGGATATGGCCACAGCATCCGACGATCAACTAAGGAAAGAAATCGATGAGGCAAAAAAGGTCCTAAGGACCAATAATAAAACACAATTAGAAAAATTGAAATGATAACGAAGGGGCGTCAATATCAAGGTCTTAAAATGGTTAATACATTTTGATTATGGCAATCTACCTAAGTAGAAATCCCATTCTTTTATTTTATTATGGAGGGTAAAACTTAGAAGTGGTTCAAACTTTTTGCGTTTAAGCGAAAATTAAAGGGTTTTGTGCGCAATCGAAGTCTTTTTAGAGTTGCATAGCTGGGCTACGGAACGAAAAAAAGATAAAAAGTGAGTGCAAAAGGCTAATTTTTAGCGAATGGGAAAAGCTTGAACCACTTCTTATTGTTAACTTCCACGAAATAAAACAATACGCTCTTATATGAAACTTTTTTCCTTTCTCAGTCTTTTTTGCATCACGCTATCTTTCGCTCAGGTTTCCACAACCTCTTCCGAAGAAGCACTGATGGCACTAAAGGACAAGGCACAATTAGAACAAACTTCACTACTCAAGAATATTCCCCTTAAAAACATTGGACCCTCAATCATGAGTGGGCGTGTAGTGGACCTTGCCGTTAATCCTGATAGTCCGACCGAGTTTTACGTAGGTTATGCGTCTGGCGGACTTTGGCATACCAACAACAACGGAATAAGCTTTACTCCCGTAATGGATAACTCGGACACCCAGAATGTGGGCGCTATTGCGGTAGATTGGAAATCGGGTACCCTATGTGTAGGCACAGGAGAGAACAATGCTTCCCGTTCCTCTTATGCAGGTATAGGAATATTGAAATCCTCTGACAAAGGAAAAACATGGACCAATGTAGGCTTACCGGATTCCCATCATATTGGGCGCATTGTCATCAACCCTTCAAATCCGGATGAAGTAGTCGTTGGCGTTACTGGTCATTTATACTCTCCAAATGAAGAAAGGGGTATTTACAAGACTAGGGATGGTGGGAAAACTTGGAGCAAGACGCTCTTCGTAAGTCCGGAAGCGGGAATTATAGACATAGCTTTTGCCCCGAACAATTTCAACATCATGTATGCCTCCGCATGGGAAAAAGATAGAAAAGCCTGGAACTTTTTAGGAAACGGAACCAATTCGGGGATTTACAAAAGTATGGATGGCGGCAGCTCTTGGACGAAAGTTTCTACTCCGGAAAGCGGGTTCCCGACCGGAGATGGTGTAGGAAGGATCGGGCTGGCCGTTTTTGATGGCGATACCGTCTACGCCGTTCATGATAATCAAGCTAGAAGATCAAAAAAATCGGAAGAAAAGAAAAAATCCGACGGACTTTCCAAAGATGATTTTAAATCGATGTCCTCTGAAAACTTCTTAAAATTATCGGACAAGGAATTGAACGATTTTCTGAAGAACAACAACTTTCAGGAAAAGTATCGTGCTGAGAACGTTAAACAAATGGTACGAAGTGGCGCAGTGAAACCAACGGACCTTGCCAAATATCTGGAAGACGCCAATTCCATGCTTTTTGATACGCCTGTAATTGGTGCGGAGGTTTACAAAAGTACCGATGGTGGGAAAACTTGGAACAAAAAAAATGAAGATTATATAGACGATTTGTTCTACAGCTATGGGTACTATTTTGCCCAAATAAATGTAGACCCCTCCAATGTGGATAAAATCTATTTAGCAGGCGTTCCTATCATTAAATCAGACGACGGCGGGAAAACTTATACCTCTATAAACGGAGATAACGTACATGCGGACCATCATGCGCTGTGGATAAACCCAAAAATGTCAGGACACCTTATTAATGGTAATGACGGTGGGGTCAACATATCCTACGATGACGGCAAAAATTGGAGTAAGAACAATGCGCCTTCCGTAGGGCAATTTTATGCTATAAACGTGGATAATGAGGAACCCTATAACGTATACGGAGGATTACAGGACAATGGTGTTTGGAAAGGTCCACACAATGCCGAAGAAAATAGCGAATGGCATCAAACCGGACAATATCCTTGGGAATCCATAATGGGAGGAGACGGTATGCAGGTACAGATAGATGATCGGAATTCCAATATTGTCTATACCGGATTTCAATTCGGGAATTATTTCCGATTGGATCTGGAAAATGATAAGCGCACTTACATACAACCCAAACATGAATTGGGCGAAACACCGTATCGCTTTAATTGGCAAACCCCAATTTTGCTCTCGCCCCACAATCAGGACATTGTTTATTTAGGCGGCAATAAACTGCATCGGTCCCTGGACCAAGGTGATGATTGGGATACCATTTCGGGCGACCTGACGGAAGGTGGAAAGGAAGGTAATGTAGCCTATGGCACTCTGACCACAATATCAGAATCGCCCTTTAAATTCGGGGTCATCTATACCGGTAGTGATGATGGTTTAATTCAGGTGACTAAAAACGGTGGTGATAGTTGGCAGGAAATCGGTAGGAATATAGACCTGTCAGGTTTCAAAAACCTGACAGGTCTTGACGCTAACTCGGGCCTTTGGGTAAGTCGCGTGGCTGCATCCAAACATAAAAAAGAACGGGTTTACGCCACTTTAAACGGATACCGTTGGGATGATTTTACCACTTACGTTTATGTCAGTGAAAATTATGGGCAGACATGGAAATCCATTTCAAATAACATGCCTAGCTCGCCTGTAAACGTTATCATCGAAGGCCCTGAAAACGAGAATTTACTTTTCGTAGGAACGGACAATGGTTTGTACGCATCTTTCAACCGCGGAGATTCTTGGGAGGTTTTCCGGAACGGAATGCCCAACGTTGCGGTGCATGATTTGGTCATACAATCCAAGGCAAAACATCTTTTAGTAGGAACACATGGGCGTAGCATCTATAAAGCTGATATATCAAATTTACAAATGTTGGGGCCTGAAATCATGGAAAAGGACCTGCATGTCTTCGATTTAGCTACGATAAAACATAATAAAAATTGGGGAAGTTCCTGGAGTTCTTGGTCCAAACCACAGACCCCTGGATTGGACATTACGTTTTATACGGATGAAGCCGATGCTTTTCAAGCAACGATTCTCAGCTCCGACGGAATTGAAGTAAGCGGCACGGAAATAGTTGCGGACAAAGGATTGAATGTTTTATCATTTGACGTCGCATTTTCCAAAGCAGGTAAGTTGAACTATTTGAAAAAGCATAAAACGGAATTGACAGAAGCTAAAAACGGCAAGACCTATTTGCCAAAAGGGGATTATTCCGTAGTGCTGCAAGGCAATGGCTCAGAAGAGGAAAAGGAGTTCATAATCGAATAAAATCTAGAATGGTCCTATCGCTTAGTATTCCCGCACTCTTATTTCCGGCAATTTCATTGACCATGCTGGCCTATAATGCCCGCTATTTGGCCATTGCTGCACTTATTCGGCAGTTGCATCAGAAATACCAAGAAACGGAATCGAAATCCATTGGACTACAAGTACAACAGCTAAGAAAAAGACTTTCGATTATAAAGAATATGCAGGCGACCGCCATCTTTAGTTTTCTTTTAGCGGTCATAACCATGTTCTTAATTTATGTTGAACTTGGTTTTTGGGCAAATCTTGTTTTTGTAGTTAGCCTGTTAGTGCTCATGGTTTCTCTGGTATTGTCCTTTATTGAGGTTCAACTATCCACCAAAGCACTTTCCATTCAACTTAAACATATTGAGAAATAGGCATTTATGTAAGAATCTTCAGTTCGTATTGCCATAGTTTACTTTCGGGCGAATTTCAATTTTATCCCTATATTTAAAGACTATTTAAAACGTTAACTATCATGAAACGGGTAAAGGACCTGGATTTCTTTAAGAACATAAGAGAAGTCAGGGAATTCGAATTCGGTGTTTTTTACTACTTCGACGGTTTGGTGATCTCTGAAATGAAAGAAGGCGTTATTTTTGGTTGGGAAATGGCCAAGAATGCCATCAGGGCCGCTCACGAAATTTTTGGTGCCGATAAGCCCGTAGTATATATTTCCAATCGCATTAATAACTACCATGTACTGCCTTCTGACTGGCGGAAGTTTTACAAAAACAGGCACCAACTCAGCTTTTATGCCGTAGTAGGAAAAACCCGTGGGAGCTACGCAAGCCTTGTGTTAGAGCGGATGTTCTTCAAAAATTCGATCCAACAGTTTTCCGATATTGAGAAAGCCATAGAATGGGGTTTAGCCAAAATTGCCAGCGCAAAGGAGTTGGCTTAAGAGTATTTCCAAACTTCACTATATTCGTATACTATTGATTGACAAATGCTTGATGGTTTTCAATGTTATTACCACCGGCAAACGGCAACTTTATGTTTTTGGTTTACTTTGTTTAAGCATTTAAAATAAAGTTGGACTTCCTTGGCTCTAAAAAATTCCCTATAAACTAAGTATTATGGTCTTTCTATTTTCGGGTAGTCCCTCTGTACTGATATTCTATAGGGTATACGCTAATCAAGAAAGAGAATAGCTTACTGTGGCTATTCGGCTTGCTTGTAGAAATCTAAATGGCAAATGACCAGATTCAGCGATTTTCATAAAATCCAAGGTGCTGTCTGTTTAATAATTTGCTTTAAAACAAGGTATTTACAGTTTAAAATGTAAACAGCATTTTCTGTATGATTAAAATGGGTCTAAATAATATACTAAACCCTTTGAAAACTTGTTAATAACTTGTCCTTGCCGTAAATTTGTTACGCTAAAAAATCAACAAATGAGTGGATTGCTAAAATCTTCAATAGCCCGAAAAGTAGTAATGGCGCTTTCCGGTCTTTTTCTGGTCTTTTTCCTTGGCCAACATTTTGTCATCAACATTACCTCGGTCATTGCTCCGGATACTTTTAATTCATGGTCCCATTTTATGGGTTACAACCCATTGGTGCAGTACATCCTCCAACCCATTTTAATTGCAGGAGTAATTGTCCATTTTGTTATGGGAATCGGGCTAGAGCTTCAGAACAATAGAGCAAGATCTGTGAAATACGCCAAATACAAAGGCAGTGCCAATGCTTCTTGGATTTCAAGAAACATGATTATTACCGGCTTGGTCGTGCTCGCTTTTCTTGGCTTGCACATGTATGATTTCTGGGTACATGAAATGGCTTACAAATATATTGAGGCTAACCCAGAAGACCCCACTAGGTACTATGAGGAAACCGTTTATAAATTTGAACCTATTTGGAGAACCGTGCTCTATATTTTAGCCTTTGTGCTCTTAGCGATGCATTTATTGCATGGTTTCGCCTCTTCTTTTCAGACTATGGGGGTGAACAATAAATATTCACCAGCAATACAGACATTTACTAAAATATATGCTATAGCCATTCCGTTGGGATTCGCTTTTATAGCTATCTATCATCACCTTAACCCAATAACACATTAAGTATGGGCATATTGGATTCTAAAGTCCCGTCCGGGCCATTGGCCGATAAATGGACCAATCATAAAAATCACGTTGACCTCGTTAACCCGGCCAATAAACGTAACATTGATATCATTGTTGTGGGAACCGGTCTTGCAGGTGGTTCGGCTGCGGCGACCTTGGCCGAGCTAGGTTATAACGTAAAGACATTTTGTTACCAAGATTCTCCCAGGCGTGCGCACTCCATTGCAGCGCAAGGAGGTATCAATGCATCAAAAAATTATCAAGGCGATGGTGACAGTAATTACCGCTTATTCTACGATACTGTTAAGGGCGGGGATTACCGCTCACGCGAGGCAAATGTATATCGTTTGGCAGAAGTGTCTGGTCAAATCATTGATCAGTGTGTCGCCCAAGGTGTACCATTTGCAAGAGAATATGGCGGCCTATTGGACAACCGTTCTTTTGGCGGTGTGCTAGTTTCCAGAACTTTTTACGCCAAAGGACAAACGGGGCAGCAATTACTTTTAGGTGCCTATTCCGCTATGAACCGTCAAATAAACAGGGGCAAGATTCAGCCTTTCAACCGTCACGAAATGATGGATTTGGTAAAGGTCCATGGCAAAGCGCGTAGTATTATTGCACGAAATTTAGTTACCGGAGAGATTGAAAGACACTCGGCACATGCCGTTGTCTTGGCAACTGGCGGTTATGGAAACGTGTTTTTCCTTTCTACCAACGCAATGGGGAGTAACGTGATGGCGGCATGGAGGGCGCATAGAAGAGGTGCTTTCTTTGCAAACCCTTGTTACACTCAAATTCACCCGACCTGCATACCGGTTTCCGGAGATCATCAATCCAAATTAACGTTGATGTCAGAATCTCTACGGAACGATGGTCGTATCTGGGTCCCAAAAAGATTGGAAGATGCACAAGCTATTCGTGAAGGTAAATTAAAACCAACGCAGCTTAAGGAAGAGGACCGGGACTATTATTTGGAGAGGCGCTACCCAGCTTTTGGAAATTTAGTGCCTAGGGATGTAGCTTCAAGAGCTGCCAAGGAGCGTTGCGATGCTGGGTTTGGCGTTAACAAAACCGGTGAGGCCGTTTATTTAGATTTTGATGCGGCTATAATGCGGTATGGAAAGGAAAAGGCATTGACTTCAGGAATGAAGGATGCAGATGACGGAGCCGTAAGAGCTTTAGGCGAAGAGGTAATAGAGACCAAATACGGAAACCTTTTCCAGATGTACGAAAAGATAGTGGACGAGAATCCGTACAAAACCCCTATGATGATTTACCCGGCCGTTCATTATACGATGGGTGGTTTATGGGTCGACTATAATTTACAAACAACTGTAGAAGGTTGTTATTCCGCTGGTGAAGCCAATTTTAGTGATCACGGTGCAAACCGGCTAGGTGCTTCCGCATTAATGCAAGGACTGGCAGATGGTTATTTTGTGCTTCCATATACTATTGGTGATTATCTGTCCAACGATATTAGAACGGGTAAAATACCTACGGATTCTCCCGAGTTTGACGCTGCCGAAAAAGAAGTAAGGGACCGCATGGAGAAATTGATGAACGGAAAAGGAACACATTCCGTTGATTATTACCACAAAAAACTCGGAAAAATAATGTGGAACAAATGTGGTATGTCACGTAATGCAGTAGAATTACAGGAGGCCATTGACGAAATATCCGCTTTGCGCAAAGACTTTTGGGAAAATGTTCGTGTTCCCGGATCTGCCGATAGTAAGAACCAGGAACTGGAGAAAGCTGGCCGTGTGGCCGATTTCTTGGAGCTTGGGGAATTGTTCGCGAAGGATGCCCTAACCCGTAACGAATCTTGTGGAGGCCACTTTAGGGAAGAATACCAAACTCCCGAAGGCGAGGCGTTAAGGGACGATGAGAACTTTAAGTTCGTATCCGCATGGGAATACAAGGGTGAACCCAAAGATGCCGTTCTTCATAAGGAGGAACTGAAGTATGAAAATATTGAGTTGAAAACACGAAGTTATAAATAGTTGATGGTTGAAAGTTGATTGGGTGAACCAACAACGAACAACGAACAACGAACAACTACATAGCGATGAAATTAAACTTGAAAATATGGCGTCAGAAAGATGCCGGTTCCAAAGGAAAAATGATGGATTATACCATAGATGGTATAGACGGTGATATGTCCTTTTTGGAAATGATGGATGTTCTTAATGAAGATTTAATAAATAAAGGCGAGGAACCTATAGAATTTGACCATGACTGTCGTGAAGGTATTTGTGGCTCCTGTTCCTTACAGATAAACGGAGAGCCTCATGGACCCGATAGGCTGGTAACAACTTGTCAACTGCACATGCGTAAGTTCAGTGATGGTGATACCATCGTTATTGAGCCGTTCCGAGCAAAAGCTTTCCCTGTAATCAAGGACTTGATTGTAGACCGTTCCGCTTTTGACAGGATTCAGCAGGCTGGCGGATACATTTCTATCAACACCTCCGGAAACACACAAGACGCTAATTCCATTCCTATCGAAAAAGAAAATGCCGATGATGCATTTTATGCAGCGGCTTGTATTGGATGCGGAGCCTGTGTGGCAGCTTGTAAAAACGCTAGTGCCATGTTGTTCACCTCTGCCAAAGTATCACAATACGCCCTTTTACCGCAAGGACAAGTGGAAGCTACGGAACGTGTACAGAATATGGTGCGTCAAATGGACTTGGAAGGTTTTGGCAACTGTACCAATACCGGGGCATGTGAAGTAGAGTGTCCTAAAGGAATTTCTTTGGAGAACATTGCCCGTATGAACCGTGAATATTTAGCGGCAAATATTAAGGGATAGCACAATACAGTTCAAAATAGATTTAAAATCCCAAACTTGTGAGTTTGGGATTTTTTATTTTTAAGAATTGAATCTAATCCAAATAAGTAATCTATATTTGTAACCATGTATAAGGTTGTATAATATGGTTACAAAAAATAATTACACAATTTCTGAAGCTGCTGAAATACTTGGCAAAAATACAGAAACACTTCGAAGATGGGA
>CAJQMW010000108.1 GCA_905479535.1 uncultured Maribacter sp.
TCTCCTTTATGGAATTGAACAATAGCCCATATACCTCGAATGATCTTCAAAAAATCCTAAGGTATTTTGCTATTGAAAAGGATAAATTTCAACTTAAAGCCCTAACGGCAGGTTACATTAATGATACGTTTTTGGTGACTAATGTTGATGAGCCCTTATATATACTTCAGCGTATTAACCATCAGGTTTTTGAGGATATCGATATTTTAATGGGCAATATGTCCAATGCCTTAAGTTCTTTGATTTCAGAGGATTATGCTTCTATCAAATTGATTCCAACCCAAGACGGGGAATATTTTACCAAAAGTCCCGAGGGACACTGGCGCCTTATGAGTTTTATTAGTGATAGTACCACTTTTGACACTACGGAAGAAAATCAGATTGCCTATGAGGCAGGTCGTATTATTGGGGAATTCCACCTTTTACTACAACATCAAGACCCATCTAAATACAAAGACACCATTCCTCATTTTCATGATTTGGCCTATCGTAAAAAAGAGTTCAATGAGGCCTTAGGTACTGCGAAACAAAGCAAATTGAAAATTGCGGAGAGGGCTATTGAATTTGCTGGAAAAACTTCAATCAAATTAAGAGAAATTGATACCGGCCAATTACCGTTTCGTGTTTGTCATAACGATACGAAACTTAACAATATCCTTTTTTCCAAGAGTTCTGGAAAAGCGCTTTGCCTTATCGATTTGGACACTATAATGAAAGGTTACTTTTTTTATGATTTTGGGGATGCCGTCCGTACTGTTGCCAATACGGCTCCAGAGGACGAACAAGACCATAGTAAAATTGCATTTGACAGAGAATTGTTCATTGCTTTTGTAAACGGACTTGCCAGTAACGGTTCCTTTCTGTCAAAAGAAGAATTGAAATCCTTACCCTTGGGGGCGGTTTTCATGCCCTTTATTCATGGCCTTCGGGCCTTAACGGATTACTTGAACGACAACCGTTATTATAAGGTAACCTATGAAAACCAAAACTTAGACAGGTGTTTCAGTCTTTTTAATTTTACTCAAAAAGCGCTGGACAATGTTTCTTTTATGGAAAAGACAATACAAGATTCTTTTTCAATTTAGATTTGATATTTACCTTTTCCCAGCAAATACTTAATAAGAATTATATTTATACTAAATAGTACAAAGCGTACGATGGAAAGCAACGAGTTATATCCTATTTTTTTGAAAGTATCCAATCTCAATACCTTGATTGTTGGTGGAGGTAATGTGGCGCTAGAGAAACTCACTTTTTTATTGAAATCTAGTCCCAACGCCCAAGTACAAATGGTTTCACCAATGTTTAGGGCAGCTACCATAGCTTTGGCTAGAGAGTATAAGGTTGAAATGATTAAGGATTCCTATGACAGTAAATATCTAAAAGACCAACACATGGTTGTCGCCACTACAGATGATGTTACCATCAACGAACTGGTCTATAGAGAGTGTAGGGAGAGAAACATTTTGGTAAACGTGGCGGACAATCCTCCTTTTTGCGATTTTTATATGGGAGGTATCGTAACGAAGGGAAATGTGAAGGTCGCCATTTCTACCAATGGGAAATCCCCGACTACGGCCAAACGTTTGCGCCAGTTTTTTGAGGATGTGATACCTGAGAACATTGATGACCTTGTAAAAAACCTCAATGAATTTAGAAAAACCATAAAGGGAGATTTTGAGGAGAAAGTGGAAACTCTGAATGAGTTTACTAAGGGATTAGTGGCAAAAAAGGAAAAGGATGAAGATTAGGATAAAGGGCAACTCCATTCGATATAGACTTACGAAGTCTGAGGTAGAAGCGTTCTCTAGAAACGGAATTTACAAAGAGAAAACAGAATTTAACGGCGACACTTTCTCTTATGTATTAAAGGCAAAAGAAGGAATTGACAATTTAGAAGCCGAGTTCTCGAACAATACCATAACTCTTCTTTTTCCTAAAAGTTATGTTGAAAATTGGATGGATAGTAATAAAGTAGGCTTCTCCCACATTTTTGTTTTAAACTCTGGAACTAAACTGAAGCTGTTGGTAGAAAAGGATTTCGTGTGTATGGATGAAACGGTAGAAGATCAATCCGATAACTATCCGAATCCAAAAGCCATTAATTAAAATCTATAAGGGCTCAAAACTAAAAAGAGTCCGATCATTTAAGACCAGACTCTTTTACGAGAACACTATATGAAAATGAAAAATTATACTTCGTTTTAAATATAGGATAAATATACAGGTAAGGTTAAAGATTTAAAATTAATTGATGTGAACCTCTCAAACCTTGTGGTGAGCCTTGTTATTTTTGTGGTATCCTAAAAGAGTTTTACTTCTATCCAAAATTCTGTTGAAGACTAATCCGTCAATTATCCGATTATAAACACATTATTGAAATCCATTCGGATTCAATATTAAACAGAATACTTTTTTTTAAGAACAATCTTAATCGTTAAGAATAGAATCTGTAAGTTTAAGTTATGGATTCAAAAAATCAACGTGACGTATCCTTTAGAGGATCGGAAGACTTTCTTGATATTGAATTGAAGGAACCTGTAACACACGCCGCAGGTTATTTAGGAGTGCGCGAGGCGTTAAAGCACACGTTTAAGGAAATGGGTGTGCTGCGTTCCATGCGGGCTTTATTGGACATGAACCAAAAAGATGGTTTTGATTGCCCCAGTTGCGCATGGCCTGACCCAGAGCACCCTTCGCCCGTTGCGGAGTATTGTGAAAATGGTGCAAAAGCCCTTGGGGATGAAGCCACCACTAGCCA
>CAJQMW010000109.1 GCA_905479535.1 uncultured Maribacter sp.
TGAAAAGGGAATTACGGATGAACGTTTAAAAAAATTGTTGTCCTTCTCCAATGTATTGCTTACCCCGCATCAAGCATTTGTAACTAAAGAGGCCTTAGCTAACATAGCGGAAATCACCTTTAAAAATATAAACTACTGGGCGAAAGGTAAAACAAGCAAGAACGAATTGGGATTGGAACTTATCAACTCATAACAACGGACTGAATACCTTGCCAAAACCTTCCTGCAACTTTTTTATCCACGGTCTTTCTAAGTATTCATGGTAGGAAAGCATATTGCTTACATTGGCATCCTTAAGGAAGTCCGCTTTCAATAGTTGTGCAAAGTCCTCGTCATAAACAATTGCATTGACCTCATAATTCTGCTCAAAACTACGGTCGTCTAAATTTGCAGTACCTATGGTACATATTAAATCATCGCTTACTATAATTTTACTGTGCAAAAACCCCTCGGGGAAAAGATAGATTTTTACGCCAGCTTTTAAAAGAGGTTCAAAATAAGAGCGTACACTCCAGCTCACAATTTTGATGTCTGCGTTTTCCGAAACCATCAAACGAACATCAATACCACCTAATGCTGCGGTCTGTAAAGCCTGCATTATGGCCTGCCCGGGGATTATATAAGGATTAGTAATGTAAATATAATCTCTAGCCTTATTTATCAACGTAAAATAGGCCTGCTCCAAGGCCGGAAAATCATCGTCTGGGCCTCCGGAAACAATCTGAACAAGCTTCTCTTGTTGCGCATTCCTGTTTACTTCTAGGGGTAAAATTGGTTTAATAGCTTTTTGACTGACCAAGAACCAGTCCATAGCAAAAAGATAGTCCAAATGATTTGCTGCTGGCCCCTCCAATCTAAGGTGCATGTCGTGCCAATTTCCCAAGGCGGAATCTCCTTTTAGATATTTGTCGGATATATTGATTCCGCCGGTAAATGCGACTGCACCGTCTACAACAATTATTTTTCTGTGATTCCTATAATTTAGGGAGGAGAAAAATCGACCAAATTTAAAAGGAAGAAACGGATAAACTTCCACACCTATTGCAGCTAATCGTTTCAAGTAAGACTTACTTAGAGAAAAACTACCGATACCATCATAAATCATCTTCACCTTAACACCCTCTTGGATTTTCTTTTCGAAAAGTAGCAGTAAGCGATTTGCCAATTCACCTTCCTCAAAAATATAGTACTGTAAGTGAATTTGAGTTTTAGAACTTTCCAATGCCTTGAAAATAGCTTCAAAGGTACTTTTTCCGTCCTTAAGTAGTCCTAACCGATTGTGAGTTGTTGGTGGAAAATGGGAATTACTGTAGACGAGCATCATCAATTTTCGGTATTTACCTTCCAAAGATGCCATGTGAACAGTAGTAGGCTTAGGCAGATTGAAAAAGGCGTTCTTTTTAATTTTAAGTAGTTTGTTCTTCCTTCGATTTCTTCCCAATAGCAAGTAAAGCAGTATGCCACCTACTGGAATAGTGAAAACGGCCAAGAGCCAAGATAGGGTCTTAGATGGTTTAGCACCATGTAATAGAATACTGATGACAATTGAAATGGCAAGAACTAAGTAAACGAGAATAAAAAAGGTTGTCCACACTGATTTTTCTTTGGTATTGAGGTGAGCTTTGAATTTACGGCAGCTCTACATCAATTTAAAGCTTACCGGTATGCTGTATGGTACTTTCACGGCCCGTCCCCTTTGCTTTCCGGGCATCATTTGTGGCAATGAAGCTATAATACGTTGTGCTTCCTTTTCTAGAAGCTTATCTGGACCCCTTGTTTTAATATTTGTAATATAGCCCTTCTCATCTATTATGAATTGAACATATACTTTTCCCTGTATGCCCATTTCGACGGCTATTGGCGGGTATTTGAAGTTCTTTACAACATGTTCCTGTACTTTTCGCTGAAAACAAGCCCTTTGTTGATCCTTTGTACCTTTTTCACAGCCAGGAAAAATAGGAACATCCTCGATAACGGCAAAAGGTATCGTAATGTCCTCTTCTACCTCATCAAAAACGATATCGTCAACAGCTATAATAGGTGCATCTACTGTTGCATTTTGATCAGTTTCGGTACTCAGTATGACGGATTCCTCAATTTCTTCTGCATCCTCTACAATTTCAATGACAGCCGGGGCTACCGGAGGTGCAACTGGTGGGGGTAGCTTTATATTTTCTATTAGGGGAACTTCCTCATCCAGATCGGGTTCTGCCATATGTGCAATAATAATCGCCTCCGTAGTATTATCATAACTTTTGTACTCCAATGCCCTCCATGTAATGAAGAGCACTATTGTTAGTCCTATGACGAAAAAGAGACCGCTATCCCTATTCAGGTCCGCTTTTGGATTCTTTTTAGGTTTCATGACCTTAGGATTTAGTATTCCTAAGTTAGTGCAAAGTGTATTTCTTTACTATGATATTTGTCAGTTTTTGGATCTTATTAGCTGGGTCATTTGAGAGGGGGTTATGTACCGAGTTCTAATTCCTGGGGGCCGGTTTAATGATACTACCAAACCTATTTCCCTACTTCCATTCT
>CAJQMW010000110.1 GCA_905479535.1 uncultured Maribacter sp.
CAAATTATCGCTTGGTTGAACATTTGTTCGGTGGTCAAAGGATCGCCATAGATCAATTCTCCGCCATTGGCAGGGGCCTTGCTGAACGGTACCCCACCGCAAAAGGTTTCCGCGAACATGACATAAGCGTAGCCAGCAACGCTTTGCATCTCGCTTTCAATTTCTGGGTTTCCACCGAAATCGGCAAGAAGGTCAACCGTAGTTTCGGCGCCCGTTCGCGATCTATGCAGGTTGCCATAAATTGTGTTTACGTCACTGTTGATATCTTGAAGATTACGGGTGTCTGCCTCACGCCTGGTGGGAAAGGTTCCCGAATAGGTATACTCATCAGCCATAAGGCCACTCATAACGATTAGGCCCGTAGTGGCGCCGTGGCCCGCAGCGGAACCGCTCATGGCCACCGCTAGATCCCCCAAAGAGCCCGCGCGAAGGGTTTGTATACCGGCCTCACTATTTAATGATTCCGGGGTAACGATATCAGGATCTGTGACTTCTACCACGGAATCGCATGACATACCTAACGAGGTAAGTACCATCAAGACAATGACGTTGAAAAGAAGTTTGGAATAGTTTTTTTCTGCATTAATTGACTTTTTCATTTTCTTAGATTTTTATGTTAAAAAGATAGGTTCAGTCTTGCTTTCCAAGAACGTACAGGCGGCTGACTGAGAAATTCTTCGGTGGTGAAATTGGCCTGTCCTTCAGAACTAATTTCGGGATCCAGTCCGGAGTAATCCGTCCACACGCCCAAATTCTGTCCGGAAAGTGTAACGCTTATACGGTCAAAACCAAGTTGGCTTGAAAAGGTGCCCGGTGCGTTGTAAGTTAATGAGATTTCACGAAGCCTCCAAAAAGAGGCATCTTCGATATAACCTGCATTTGTCCCCAAAAATTTTGAGGCCACTGCCCTGGCCTGATCTTCAAGCGAGGCATTGGGGTCGTTCAGTTCTCGGTTATTACTGTTCCCGTTTCTCCATGAACCGGTGTTATTGTAAAGTTTTTGACCGCCCCTATAGTTTAAGAGCCCTCTGACCACAAATTGATTTTCGAAAAAGCTCAGTGTCGGGGTAAAAGAAATATCGGTGGTTGCAAACGGGGTGCCCAAATACCCTATTTCCCCTACCTGTATTTCATCTTGCCCAATGAAACCGTCGCCATTGGCATCGCTAAAGGTATAGGTTTCGTCCCAATATCCACCGAGGGGAAAGCCTTCAACATGACGTTGCTGACCAAATATGACCGATTGTATACCCTCGCCCAGTTCGATCAGCTCGTTATCGATAAAAGAACCGACCAAATCCAGTCCAAAGAAAAACTTGTCGGTCTCGATGATTCTGGTATTCACTGCTATTTCGATACCCGAGTTTTTTACGGAACCCAAATTCTCAAAACGTCCTTCACCCACACCCAATGACAAGGGTAGTTGCCTGAAAATAAGGGCATCCTCGGTACGTTTATTGAAATAGGTCATTTCAAAACCGATTTTATCGGACAATAGTTTGGCGTCGAACCCGAATTCAACTTCTGTGGATATCTCAGGACTTAAACCGGTATTGCCGACACTTCCAATGGTTACCCCCGTTACACTTTGTCCGTCTAATGTAGCTGCGATAGGATTGAAAAATCTTAAGGCATCATTAGTGCCAGGTTGAACCCCGGAGGCACCCCATGCTCCCCTAAGCCGTAAGGAACTTATTCCATATTTATCAGAATTATTAAAGAATTCCTCCTCGGAAATGAGCCATGAGGCACTCACCTTGGGGTAAAAAATAGAGTTGAACGAGGCACCAAATGAACTTCCGCGATCCGCCCTTACTGCACCGGTTACGAACAGTCTATCGTTAAAACCGACCTGTTCTTCCAAAAAGACACCAACGGTACGTGATTCGATGGTCTGTTCATTACTCTGTGTAACAGCGGCCCCGGCAATGGAGTTGCTACCGGCAACCAACAGAAGCCCGGTCGCAAATGTACCCTGTGATAAATTCTGTAAATACTGGAACCCAAGGGAAGTACGTGAATTTATACCTTCCCATAAATCGGTTTTGTAAGACCCTACCATGTCAAGGGTATAAACAAAGTCGTTAAACCTATTGGAAAATCGGGCACCTTCGTCATAATTGAGAAAAGCCGGTGCTTCTCCCGTTGGAAAAAACTGGCTGTCCCAACGGGAGGTAAAGTCAAGTCCACCGGAGGCCCTAAAATTCAGTTTTTCGGTGGGTTGCCATATAGCTTCGAGACCCGAAGTAAAACGATTGATTCTTTGTCGGGTATCGATCGTGAACAGTTCATCCGGGGTAAATTCGCCCCAACCACTATTTATATCTATCGAAGAAGTTCCATTCAGGCCCTGGCTCATCAACGCTAGGGCAAAATTGTCGTTCAAGGGCAATTCCAAATCGCTATTGGTGTAGCCCGTAGTTAAATTGATCTTTAAATCATCAGTAACTTTGGCCCCAAAATTTCCCCTGAAATTGGTTCTTTTTATATTATTTACCGGCAGTACACCTTCACCGTCGGTAAGACTACCTGAAAGGAAGTAGGTAAGCACTTCCGAACCTCCCGATACGCTCAATCCGGCGCCATAGGACTGTCCCGTTCTAAAGGGCGAGGTCCGCGGGTCGTTCAAGGGCTGAAAGGAATTGACCGTACTGGGGACAAAAGTGCCCTCGGCCGCTTCAAAATTGAAGCCAGGATTACCTTGCGCATCCAGTGCCTGATAATTTCTAGGATAAGTCGTCACATCCTCTACCAGACCGCTCTCCATAAAAGCGGACCATCGCGGTTCCCCTTGCTTCCCTTTTTTAGTGGTAATCCGAATTACACCGTTCGCCGCAATTGAACCGTACAAGGTCGCTGCAGAAGGGCCCTTGATGATTTCGATAGATTCAATATCCTCCGGGTTGATATCGTTTAACCTTGAAGGTGACTGCCCGCCCGTTTCAAACGAGATGGAATTGGCCTCGTTGTTGATGAGGATTCCGTCAACATATATTACCGGTTCATTGGAAAGGGATGCACTATTTGAACCCCTGACCCTAATACGGGAGCCCATGCCCGTAGAACCTCCACTACTTGAAATTTGGACACCGGTGGCCTGACCCTGAAGCAAGTCTGAAACATTGCTGATCGGACGCTGTTTTACGTCGTCTACAACGTTGAGATTTGCGATGGAATTACCCATCTCGACTTTACGGCGTACACCGGTTGCGGTAACGATTACCTCGTTAAGATCCATAAGATCGGGCTGCATGGTTACGTTAATGTTTTTTTCTTGTTTAACGGTAACTTCGCGTGAGGCAAAGCCAATGTAGGAGAAAACCAGAATATTGCCTTCCGAGACTTCGATTTCATATTCCCCGTCAAAATTGGTGGAAACCCCTTTTGTGGAGCCTTTGACCACTATACTTACCCCGCCCAAGGGCAAATTATCTTGATCGGTTACCATGCCGGTTACCGTCATTGTCTGCTGCATTATCATTGGGGGATCCATGGTTGATGTCTTAGTTTGCATTCTCGGAACCATCTTCTTTTCCAAAAGAACAATAAGTTTTCTCCTTATTTCAAAAGAAACATTGGTTTCCTTTAAAATAAGGTCCATCAAATCTTCAATTTTAACTTTATCCGCCTTTACCGTTACTTTTCTGTTGGTGTCCAAGGTGGAATTTTTGTACAGGATATTGAAATCCGTCTGTTTTTCTATTTCATTAAATATGGACTCAATGGTGGCATCCTCCATATTCATTGAAATTTTCCCCTTTTGGGAATACGCATTCTTGGCACTAAGTTGGAATAGGGCAACCAATAATAACAATGCGGTTATCTTCATTTTCAGGTCTACTTTAATCGTAAAATAGCTTTTACATAGTGTGCTTTTCATATTTTTGTAAAAATTTAGAAATTGGTCAATCAGTTTTTAAGTTTGTTTGGAATTCGGGGATTGTTAGAGCAGTCCCTGATTCTTTTGTTTATTTCATACTTTTATCTTTTAGGGTTAATGATTACTTCTTTGTCCTTTATTGCGAAATCAAAATCTTTTATACGTTGAAACGCTTGTAATATTTCTTGAATAGTCTCCGTTTTAAACCTTCCGGTGTACCGCTCTTTCCCCACTTCTACGTCGTTGAAATCAATCTTTATGTTATAGTGCCTTTCAAGCTTTTTGGTGATTCGATAAAAGTCCTCGTTTTTAAACAATAAGATACCATCCTTCCATGCAATGTGACTGCTTACATCAACATTTGTTTTAGCCAGTTCCTTATCAGAGAAACTATAGGAGGCCATTTGATCTGGCCTTAAAACAATAGCCTCTTCATCAGAATTTTTGTCTTTGTTCACCGATAGACTACCTTCCACGAGAACAACCTTGGAATATTCATCGTTGGGGTAATTGGAGATATTAAATTCGGTGCCCAAAACCCGGGTGTCCAATAAACCGGCGTCCACCGAGAAAGGCCTCAAGGAGTCTGACTTGACAGTAAAGTAAGCCTCCCCCCTTAAAACCACGTTCCGAGGTCCTTCATCATAAAAAGCCACGGGATATGTCAAGGATGATCCTGAGTTTAAGTAGACCTCGGTACCGTCAGACAGTACTATCTGGAATTTTTTGCCGTAAGGGACCTCCAGAGTGTTATAGACCAGTGGCCTTGAGTTTTTCAAGGTTTTTCCCGACTTTTTTTTGTAAATGATTTTGCTTCCTTCCTGCTCCGCCACATAAGTACCGGAACTTGAGACGAGTTCCGAAGTTTTGGCTTCCAAAATTTCCTTGGTTGATCCGTCTCCCAAAGTAATGGTGACCTGATTTTGTAGTGTTTGCCTGGTTGTATCGTTTTCTAGATAATAAAGGAACCCAAGGGTAACAATTCCCATGAAGACTGCGGCATATTTCAGTACGTTAAATATTCGACTTCTTCTTTGCCTGATATCCAACTGTTCAAAATTGTTCAGCAAGTCTTTTTTCAGGCGTTCCGCTTTTTCCTTTTCGAGAACTCCGGAAACGAGGTGGTGCAGTTGTACCTCTTCTTGAAAGCTGGACTCATTTTTCTTAACCCATTTCGTCAAAAGCTCAATTTCCTCGGTAGTGGTGCTATTGCTAAGGAATTTATGGATGATGATTTTGATATTCTTATTTTTCATTATGAAATATTAAGATAATGTCAATGGATATTAACTAAACGACCGAACTTTACAATACCCTTGCTTTTTATTTACATTTACCTTTAATTTCGAGAAATTTTTGTTAAAATGGCTTATGAATTCAAATGACCGCAACGGAAATCTTGATGTCAGTGCAATCCGAAATGGAGATAAATCGGCATTCAAGACGGTCATTGCTCTGTATTACACAGAAGTCTATTGGTATGCTAAAAGTTTAAGCCGCAATGAGACATTGGCAAAGGACCTTACCCAAGAAGCATTTTTTAAACTATGGAAAAAAAGGGGCGTTTTAAAGGAGGGGGTTTTAATCAGGGGATGGCTATATAGATCGGTCCGCAACAAGTTTCTGGACCATACAAAGAAATACAATAAGGAGACCCGATTATTGGAAATGACCTATGCCGATGCATTGGATAATGCCATTCAAATAGAAAATCGGGAGGAGTTGCGGCGTAAAATGGAAATTGTTGAAAAGGAAATTCAAAATCTTCCAAAAAAATGTAGCAAAGTATTTTTGTTGAGTAAAAAGGAAGGATTGACCAATAATGAAATCGCAGACTACCTAGGTTTATCCATAAAAACGGTAGAAGGCCATCTTACCAAGGCCCTTAAAATTTTGAGGGAGAGATTGAAGGGAAGTTTTCATTTCCTATTTCTTCTTATCAACCAATTAAAATAAGCCCTATCTTTTGATCGGGAGGCATTCCTTTCCAAAAGGATGATATATAAGGATGATATATATCATGTCTTGGGAAAGCGGAATTAATTAATTTTGAATTTCACAAAAATCGAAAACTATCCAGGCCAAAATTTTGTTAAACAAAAGTCATGTGTTAAAATTTTTGTAGTTTTGCAATACGAATGAAAAAAAGTTTTTTCAAGATATCATCTTTTGTAATGGCAATCGTAGTGCTGTTATCGACGTTCTCCTTTGCCGTTGATCAGCATTATTGTGGCGATGTTTTGGTGGATTTTTCTTTTTTCGGCAAAGCGGAATCCTGTGGTATGGAAATGCAACAATTCAGTGAATTATATGACGACAGTCTTGATAAAAAAGGTTTTTGCGAGGATCAGACCTTGGCCATTGCGGGCCAAGATGATTTAAAGATTTCATTTGAAAAACTAAGCTCGGAGCAACAACTCTTTGTTGTTCCATTTATATACTCCTATATAAACTTTTATGAAGGATTCGATACGAAAATCGTTCCTTTTAGGGACTATTCCCCCCCTCCACTGATACGGGACGTTCAAGTTCTAGATCAGACTTTCCTTATTTGATTTTTAAATAATTGAATTCATAGCCCTGCGAGCGATCGCTTTGGGCTAAATCCGTTTTTTTGTTGAATTTTTCAACACAAGTTTCAATTATTTAATAATCCATTACCATGCTAAATAAAACGATCCGTTATTTTCTCGAAAATAAGTTAATAACATTTATATTACTCGCCGCATTTATTGTTGGAGGTTATGTAACCGCTCCGTTTAATTGGGAAAGCTCTTTAATAGAGAGAAACCCAGTACCTGTTGACGCCATTCCTGATATTGGCGAAAATCAACAAATTGTATTTACCGAGTGGATGGGGCAATCTCCTCAGGATATAGAGGATCAAATAACCTATCCATTAACAACAGCATTACTTGGTATTCCAAACGTGAAAACCATACGTAGTAATTCAATATTTGGACTTTCTAGTATTTACATCATATTTGAAGATGACGTTGATTTTTACTGGAGTAGAACTAGAATTCTAGAAAAACTAAATTCTTTACCACCTGGTACAGTACCTAACGAGGTAACACCAGCACTTGGACCTGACGCCACAGCATTAGGGCAAGTATATTGGTATACTCTTGAAGGTAGAGATGCTAAAACGGGCAAACCAACTGGAGGTTGGGACCCCCAAGAATTGCGAACCATTCAAGATTTTTATGTGCGTTATTATTTAACCGCTGCCAGTGGTGTTGCCGAAGTAGCTTCCATTGGAGGCTTTTTAAAAGAGTACCAGATCGAAATAGATCCTGATGCTATGAAGGCCAACAACGTGGACGTTAAAATGATAATGAACGCTGTTCAAAACAGTAACCTAGATATTGGTGCCAGAACTTTAGAATTTAATAAAGTAGAATATTTAGTTCGCGGTCTAGGGTATATTAAAAATTTATCTGATTTAGAGGAGAGTGTTGTTACCGTTAGGGATAATGTTCCCATACGATTAAAAGATGTAGCCAAAATACAGTTTGGTCCAGCAGGTCGTAGAGGAGGCCTTGACAAAAGTGGTGTGGAAGCTGTAGGTGGAGTAGCTGTTGCACGCTATGGTGCCAACCCGCAAGCTGTAATTAAAAACCTAAAGGCTAAAATAGATGAAGTTGCTCCAGGATTACCGTCTAAAACACTAGAAGATGGCACAGTTTCCAAAGTAACTATTGTACCATTTTATGACCGTTCTGGTTTAATTCAGGAAACCATTGGAACTCTAGAA
>CAJQMW010000111.1 GCA_905479535.1 uncultured Maribacter sp.
ACGAGCCCTGTGAAAACAAACAAGTACAAGAAAATCTTATTCTTCATGGATTATAAGTTTATGATTAAGTTATCATAGGCCAAATGTACATTTTCTGGAAGATTCCGCTCGACTTCTGCATGGAATCCCAGCAAATGGCTAATATGTGTAAAATAGGCTTTCTCGGGCTTTACCTGCGCCACAAAATCCAGTGCCTCCTCCAAGTTAAAATGAGAATGGTGTGGTTCCATCCGTAAGGCGTTGACGACCAAAATTTTGGACCCCATTATTTTTTCTAGCTCTTCCGGTTCTACAGACTTCACATCTGTTAGGTATGTGAAATCCCCTACCCTATACCCAAGGACCTGTAAACGATTATGATAAGCCTCAATGGGTATAATCTTTCTTTCGCATAGTTCAAAAGGCTTTTCCTTTTTTACTTCGTTTACGGCTACCGCGGGTGCGCCGGGATATCTATCCTTTTTATCGAAGATATAATCGAATCTTTTATTAAGTGATTTAAGAACGCGTTTATGGGCATAAATTGGAATATCCCCCTGTCTAAAGAAAAATGGTCTAATATCGTCTATTCCTGCTGTATGATCCGCATGCTCATGGGTAAAAAGAATTCCATGTAGCTTGGAAACGTTATGGGTCAACATCTGCTGTCTAAAGTCCGGCCCGCAGTCGATTACTACATTATAATCACCCCAGGACAACAGAACGGAAACCCGAAGCCTTTTATCCCTTTGGTCATCACTCAAACACACTGGGTGCGTACTCCCAATAATGGGGATACCCTGTGAGGTGCCAGTTCCCAAAAATGTAATCTTAAGATTTTCCGACATGATAGCAAATTTAACCCTTATTTCCCTATTTTAATCAATCCAACCTAAAGCTTACATGCCTCGAAAGAGAGACCCATTTTGATGATATTACCATTAATTAGCGAGGCTAAAACTAATTGTAAATTTTTCCAACTAAAAGGGGTTAGATGGTTTGATCTTTATAAATTTGTTAAAAGCAAATAAACAAACATGGCTTCAGTTTTAAAGCGAGATCCCGCCTTCGAAAATATTCCGTCCATTAAGGCCAAAACATTACGAATCAACTTAAATCCAGATATCTACGGTACTTTTGCCGAGATAGGTGCGGGACAGGAAACAGCACGTCATTTTTTCAGATCTGGTGGAGCCTCGGGTACTATTGCCAAAGCTATGAGCGCTTATGACAAAGACTTTAGTGATGCTATTTACGGAGTGGAAGCAGATGGGCGCTATGTTACACAAGCCCGCCTAAAAACGATGCTATCCTACGAAATGACTTTGATGGAGGAGCGGATAAGTAGGGAAAATCATCCTGAAAGATTGTTTTTTTCCTATGCCAACACCGTTGCCACTATAGATTTTTCCAAGCGTTACAAAGGTCACGGTTGGGTCGGCATACGCTATCAACTGGATCCCAGGCAAAAAGAATTCGATGAGATAATTCTACATATCCGTTTTAAGCAAAACGAAGCTAGGCTTCAACAAGAAACATTGGGTATTCTTGGCGTGAATCTTATCTACGGAGCATTCTACAAATTTGACAGACCTAAAAAAATGCTCAAATACCTCTACGACCATATTGATAAGGATACCGTGGAGATTGACATGATAAACTTTAACGGCCCCAGTTTCAAGGACGTAGACAATAGGTTGATGAGCCTTCAACTTATAAGGAATGATATGACGGATGCGGTCATGTTCGGGCCGGATGGAAATAATCTATTACCTGCGGCGGTTCTTTACAAGAAGAACATTCTTGCCCTGCGCGGAAGCTTTAGGCCGGTTACCAAGGTGAATATGGATATGTTTCAGAAATCCTATGATATTTTTATTCGCGACCCGCAGGTAGATCAGGACAATACAATAGTTATTTTTGAAATAACCCTGTCCAATCTCAAGGCATCTGGAGAGATTGACGAACAGGACTTTATGGGCCGGGCGGAACTTTTATGTTCCTTGGGCCACTCTGTAATGATATCTAAATTTCAGGAGTACTATAAACTCGTAGAATATTTTAATAATTATACCAAAAACCGGATTGGGCTTACCATGGGGGTAAACAATTTGATCGATATTTTTGACGAAAAATACTACCGTCATTTAAGTGGTGGGATTTTAGAGGCTTTTGGAAAATTATTCTTCAAGGATTTACAGGTCTACCTCTACCCCATGAAAAATCCGGATACGGGCCAGGTAATGACCAGTAACAATGTCAAGGTCCATCCTAGAATGAAAGAACTTTACAAATTCTTTAAATACAACGGAAAGGTGATGGATATCATCGACTACGAACCGGAAATCATGCATATTTTCTCTCGCGACGTGCTTAAGAAAATCATGAACGGCGAAGATGGTTGGGAAGAAATGCTTCCAGAAGGTATCGCAGAAATCATAAAAGAGAAGAAACTTTTTTCCAAAAAAACTTTGGAGGAAAAAAAAGAAGAAGTTTAAAAAAAAGCCCCTTAAATGGGGCTTTTTTTATTCTAATAGTTGAGCAGCGTGATCCTTAGTTTTTACCTTGTCTATAACTTTAATCACTT
>CAJQMW010000112.1 GCA_905479535.1 uncultured Maribacter sp.
TTCATCTTTTTGTAAAAAATACCCAAAACGATTGCCGGGAAAAATGAGGCTGCCGCCAGTCCAAAAGCGAGTGCTACGACGGCCGCTACAAATCCCGGTGGATTAATTCCGAAATATCCGGCGATGATTACGGCAACGGTTGCCGCGCCTCTTGCGGCCCAAAGCTCACCCTTTTCCGAAATATTTGGTCTGAACACTTTTTTAATCAAATCGTGGGAAACTGATGATGATATCACCAATAATAATCCAGCAGCCGTTGATAATGCCGCCGCCAGCCCGCCAGCCGCTACCAAGGCTATGACCCATGCGGGAAGGTTTGCGATTTCCGGATTGGCCAAGACCATGATATCCCGATCCACGATGAGCTCATTTTGATTGGTGTCCGCAACATACTGAATCTTGCCATCATTGTTTTTGTCCTCAAATAATAGTAAACCTGTTTTTTCCCAATTTTTGAACCATTCTGGCATGGAAGTATACTCTTGATTACTAACGGTATTGAGCATATTGGTCCGTGCAAAGACCGCTACTGCTGGGGCGGTGGTGTATAAGATAGCGATTAATAAGAGTGCGATTCCAGCAGATTTCCGTGCATCCTTAACCCTTTTGACGGTAAAAAACCGGACAATGACATGGGGAAGACCTGCTGTACCTACCATTAGGGCGAGGGTGATAGCGAAAACATCCACCAAGGATTTCGAGCCATTCGTATATTCGTTAAATCCTAACTCCGTTGAAAGTCCATCTAATTTATCCAAAAGATAGACTCCGGAACCGTCGTTTAAGGTGGAGCCCATTCCCAATTGTGGAATAGGGTTACCGGTCATTTGTATCGAAATAAAAATTGCGGGTACCATAAAAGCAAAAATGAGCACGCAGTACTGTGCTACTTGAGTATAAGTAATCCCCTTCATACCTCCTAGAACTGCGTAGAACAGTACGATAACCATTCCGATGATTACTCCGGTATTGATATCTACTTCTAGAAAACGGGAAAAAACAACCCCAACTCCTCTCATTTGTCCCGCCACATAGGTGAAAGAAACGATGAGTGCACAGATGACCGCAACAATCCGAGCAGTTTTGGAATAATACCGGTCACCAATAAAATCTGGTACTGTAAATTTTCCGAATTTCCGAAGATACGGTGCTAGCAAAAGTGCGAGAAGAACATATCCACCTGTCCAGCCCATAAGATAAACCGAACCATCGTAACCGGCAAAGGCAATGATACCGGCCATGGAAATAAAAGAGGCCGCGGACATCCAATCGGCCGCGGTAGCCATTCCGTTCGCTAGTGGAGAAACACCACCTCCAGCCACATAAAAATCTTTGGTCGAACCTGCCCTGGACCAAATGGCAATGCCTATGTATAAGGCAAATGTGATTCCTACGAGAATATACGTCCAAGTTTGTACGGTCATAAATTTTTGGTTATTTGTGTGCGGTTGTAAAAAGTTTACCAGTGTATTGGTTTAGAAGTTTAGTATAACTTGTTTTCTAACATCTAACATCTAACATCTAACATCTAACATCTAACATCTAACATTCAGTCATCATACCCAAACTTTTTGTCCAGCTTGTTCATCAATCTCACATAGACAAATATGAGAATGACAAAGACATAAATGGAACCTTGTTGCGCAAACCAGAAGCCTATCTTAAAACCTCTAACCTTAAAATTGTTCAAGCTGTCCTTAAAAATGATACCGGCCCCGTAAGAGACTAGAAACCAGATACTGAGAAGTACAAAGAGGTATTTTACGTTCGCGGCCCAGTAAGCCGATGCTTTTTTTTGTTTTTCAGACATTTTTTTGAATGGTTGTTGTATCAGTTTAGAAATTTAGTCAAAATACTTCAGTTCGGTAAGTAAACCACACCACTGGATGAATCTCTTTTGGCGCCAGTGACCGAGCGCAGCACATTTATTTGTTTTTCAACCCGTAATACGCCCATAAGTGCAAAAACAAGGGCTTCCTTGAATTCAATTAAGATTCGCTCGGGTACTACAACTTCTATCTGGGCTCCCAGTTTTTCTTTCAAGGTTTCTATAAGGAAAGAATTCATAGCCCCTCCACCGGTAATGAACAGTCGTTTTTTAGTTTTATCGGAATACAATTTTATTTGTTGCGCTATTTTATCGCAAATGTGATGTACAGCAGTATGAAGGAGGTTCTGAGCCGTATCCTTCGTATTTTCCACAATGGGCACAACTTCTTCTATAAACCACTCATAACCAATGGATTTGGGGTGGGGTAGGAGGTAGTATTTTAAGTCGTTCAACCGGTTCAGCATGTCTTGGTTGATTTCTCCGGAACGGGCCAGTTCCCCGTCTTTGTCGTAATCCAAATTAATTTTCCTGGTAATATAGTTCAGAATCATATTGGCCAAGCCAATGTCATACGCTATTCTCTTATCCTTTACCTCAAATGAAATATTGCTGATTCCTCCAAGGTTCAGACAAAAATCATATTCGCTAAAAAATAATCGATCACCAATGGGTACCAAAGGGGCACCTTGCCCTCCCAGTGCCAAATCGTTACTTCTAAAATCACAAACCACCTTTTGACCGGATGTATTGGATAAATGTTGCCCTGAACCCAGCTGAAAAGTCAATCCTAATTCTGGCCTGTGATGGGAAGTATGCCCATGACTGGCTATATAATCCAGGGCTAGCTTATTTTTTTTGATAAAATCCAAAGCTCTTTCTCCAAGCCAGGTACCGTAGGTATTGTGTAATTGAAGTAAATCCTCCGCCGGTAAATGAATGGAATCTTTAAGCTCAGTCTGCATTTGTTCGGTATAAGAAATACTGGCTGTCTGCTTAATCTCAAACTCCCATTTTCCTTTATCTTCCCAAATATGACAATGGGCGAGGTCCAAACCATCTAAGGAGGTACCGGACATTAAACCTAAGATTTTATATGTTTTCATTCCCCGAAATTTGAAATAGTTACGGGTAATTTACCCTTAGTTTTAAATTGCCCTAAAAAATGTGAGGTGGCAACACCTTGAAATTCCTTAAAATCTTGGAAGACCACAACCGTAGCCAATGTTTTTTCGTAATTGAAAAGCTTCAAGGCATAAGGATTGCCATAGTGATAGAGAACAACTTGCTTGCTGTTGATGATGTTATTTATAAAATTGATTTCCTCCTCTAAAAATCCAAAATTATCGGTTGGTTTTATTTGGGGAGGGGTCAGTAATAATAAGATTTGATTTTCCTCGCCGATTTGAGATTTCATTTGTTTCACAGTTTCAAGAATTTCATCCCGTCCCTGATTTTTATCGAACCTTTTAAAGGTTAGCGTACAATAATCCGTATCCCTGAACTGGGCAATATCCGAATCGGTTCCCCATAAAAGTGTAACGGCCTCTTCCGCAATCTTACGATTTAATTCACTCGCTTTTTTTAGGTCAAGTTTTGTACTGGGACCTATCCCATGAAAGGCTTTTTCCTTCAACCGCCATATACGTCCAAAGCTTTCCTCAATCTGTTCTTGGGAAGCTTTTTTTAGTATTGTTTCAATCCCTTCTTGAACGTGCTCCGCAAAGCAAAGGACATCATTGCCTGCATCAAAGGCCAACCATTCCAATTCTCCTGGAACAGGATAATTTTTTGATACGGCATGCATATTCAATGCATCCGAAATAACGACCCCTTTAAATCCCATTTCATTCCGTAGAGCCCCTTTTATGATTTCTTTGGAAATACTGGAGGGTGTCTTTTTCCCATTTGCCAAAGCCGGTACAGACAAATGCCCGACCATAACAGCATCTACTCCTTTGTCTATTAATTTCTGAAAAGGGTAGAGTTCGTTTTTCAAAAGCTCTTCCTTAGTTTTATCTATTAAGGGCAAACCCAAATGGGAATCTGTAGCCGTGTCACCATGCCCGGGAAAGTGCTTGATACTCGTGAGGATACCTTCACTTTCTGTTCCATCTACGTAAGAAATGGCTTTTTTTGTAACCAGCTCCCTATTTTCTCCAAAAGAACGATATCCGATTACTGGATTGTTTGGATTAACATTTATATCCACAACAGGTGATAAGTTCCAATGAATTCCTGCCGCTTTACAATCTTGGGCAATATGTTTTCCTACCTGAAAAATTAAATCATCATTGCTGATTGCCCCTAAAGTAATGGCGTAAGGATATTGAGGTGTGTTTTCTATACGCATGGCCAGACCCCATTCTGCATCTATAGCGATTAGCAAAGGATATTTGGCTACTGCCTGGTAACGTCTAATTAAAGACTTTAGCGTTACAAAACTACTTTCATTATAGACCACTTGTCTTCCTGCCTTTCCGGCAGACGGGTTCCCTTCGTAATTGGTAGCGGCACTGGCACGGGAATGAAAAAAACAAAGTCCTCCAATTTCCTGTTCCCTGATCAATTCTTCCAACCGCAAAATTTCCTCCTCGGTATCATTGATAAAGGCGGCGGGCATGAAAAACTGTCCTATTTTTTCTGTCAACGAAAGTTTATCCTTCGCTCCGTTGTAATTAAGCATCTTTCCCATTTTTTTCTTCTGCTTTCCCAAAGTCCGCAGGATACGTAATAAATTTCAGTAAAAAAAAGACCGGTAGCGCCGCCAGCACCACCCAAACAAAAAACCCACCATAACCCAACCACTCTTGCATATATCCACTGATCATTCCCGGAATCATCATACCCAAGGCCATGAAACCTGTAGCGATGGCATAATGCGATGTTTTGGATTTTCCCTCGGCAATATAAATGAGGTACATTAAAAATGCCGTAAAGCCGAAACCATAACCGAATTTTTCAAAAATTACGGTGGCAGAAACGGCATAAATATTTGTTGTTTTGGTCAAAGCTAAAATTGCATAAAGAAAATTGGGAACGTTCAGGGAAAGTATCATGGGCAACATCCATTTTTTAAGGCCATCCCTCGAAATAAGTATTCCTCCAAGAATCCCCCCAATGGATAGCATAACGACTCCGGCAGTTCCGAAAATAGTGCCTATTTGTTCTGTAGAATATCCCAAACCTCCGTCCTCTGGACTATCTAACATAAAGGGTGCGGCCATTTTCACCAATTGCGATTCCCCCAAGCGATAAGTGAGGATAAAGGCTAGGGCAATCCCAATGTTCGGTTTTTTAAAGAAGGAGGAAAATACCTCTAGGAATCCTTTTGGTCGTGCCAATGGAATACTTTGCGAACTCTCATATTTAGGTGTGGCTATAAAATTGGAAATGGTAAGCATCAGCATCAAAATTGCTGCGGCAATCATAGTTACGCTCCATGCCTTTGTGTTGTCCCCATACTTGTTTTCTAGAAACCCGGCCAGTATAACGATAAGTCCCTCCCCGGTAACCATTGCCAAGCGGTAAAAAGTACTGCGCATGCCCACAAAGAAGGATTGCTTCTTTTCGGTCAACCCCAGCATATAATAACCATCCGAAGCAATATCATTGGTTGCGGAGGCAAAGGCCGCCATCCAAAAACAGGCTAGCGTGGTAATGAAGAACATATTGGCGGGAATGGCCAGCCCCACTCCCAATAAGGCTAATGCAATAAGCAACTGCATGCCCAGGAACCAATTCCGCTTGGTGCTCTTTAAATCTACAAACGGACTCCACAAAGGTTTTAATACCCATGGTAAATAGAGCCAACTCGTATATAGACCAATGTCCGAATTACTGACCCCCAATTTTTTATACATGATTACGGAGACGGTAACGACCAGAACGTAGGGTAGCCCTTGGGTAAAATATAGCAGCGGTACCCACGCCCAAGCTCCCTTATCCTTTTGAATCATTTCTCTTCAATTTGCTTTAAATGTATGACTATTGGTTCGGATTCTTGAGCATACTTATCTAAAAAAGTCAAGGCAAAGTGCCTGCCTAAAATTATCCTTTTGGGTATTACAAGCGTTTGATTATCGTGCTCCAGGTGTATTTTCTGGACCAGCTTTTTCAGGGGATATTCCGATTTGGCTTTTTTTCCGGATTTAAAATGTAGGGCGTATGACAAATCCTCAGTGCCACTTAAATTTAGGCGCACTGTCTCATTATCCTGAAAGCCGGCCTCAATGGAAACGGTCGTATTTTGAGCATTCTTTTCTAATGGGCTACTTGGTGTAAGTGCGGGTAGGCGGTAATATTTATCCTTTAAATAGTCTACCACGTCA
>CAJQMW010000113.1 GCA_905479535.1 uncultured Maribacter sp.
TTTTATAATACTAAACTTCCCGAATTTGCGTTTATAGGACACACCCACAAACAAAAAAAGATGAAATCATTTGTATCAGTATTTAAAAAATTAAGCTTTATCACAATCATTGCATTAATTACTTATAGCTGTAGTGATGATGAGGGATTAATGGATAATGAAACCCTTACCCAAACAGAATTAAAGACCATATTAGAATCCGATGACATTTCCGGTGTTGCGGACACCGCACTTTCAGAATTATATATGAATAACGGTTCCACAGGTAAATCTGCCAAAAATAATGACTGCTATACCGCCGAGTACTCCGATACGGGTTTTACTGCTACGTTCAATAATTGTGTACTTAACGGAACGGATAATGTAAATGGAACCGTAACGGTTGCTTACAACCTGGAAAGTGAAATGGCTTCCTACACCGCTACCTATACAGATTTTTATGTAGGTACGATCAAGATTAACGGAACCCGAACGTATGTTCTAAGCGGTAATTCCAATGAAAATTCGGTATCCTTTACTGTAACCAGTACTATGAGCTTAGAAATGGAAGATGGTAAGACAATTTCTGAAAACGGAACAAAAACGTTCACCATAACTTTTGGTGATAGTCTGGAAACAAGTACGTTAACAATTGACGGAAATTGGACGCTTAATGTAGACAATGATACGTACAAAGTCAATGTTAATAATACTTTGGAAGGAAACTTCAGCTGTGCCTATTTAACAACAGGTGTTATGACCGTTGAGAAAAACGGATTAATCGTTACGGTGAACTTTGGAGATGGTTCCTGTGACGATTTCGCAATATTAATCTATCCCAACGGAGTAGAGGAGGAGATTTCCTTAAAAGACTAAACAAAAACTTATTGGAATAATAGATGCCCTTATTTTCATAAGGGCATTTTTTTATGATTAAATGTAAGAGGAAGGGCATTTTTGAAAAGATTAGCGTCTAGTCAATAGGAGCCTTTGAAAAGACTATCGAATCATCTACGATAGATTTCATTACGAAGCGGCTTAATGCGCACAACATGCCCTTATCAGAAAGAAAAAAGGAAATGATTGATGAAGTCACTTCCTTTTTCGTGTAGTTGATTGGTGTGTTTTTAAATAAAATTTCTCGTTTCCGTCCATCGCACGCGCCTGTTTTCTCTAAAATTGGAGAAAAATGCAAATTTTCTCGATGTGGCGGGTGATAGTTTTTTAAAATTTTTCATAATCGTTGTTTTTTTGATTGATGATGATTAATGACCTTAGTGCATATGGCTTCTAGCCTCTGCCCACTGCACTCTTTTACTGTTCCTGAAATTCGAAAAGAAAGAATGCTTTCTAGATTCTGTTGCTGTTTTTCTGATAAAAGTTCTCATGATGTTCGTTTTTTGATTGTGATTAATAAATTGATTGATGAATTTTTATTTTAATGGGTATGATGTCTTACTTCTGCCCATAGTACTCTTTTGCTGTTCCTGAAATTCGAAAAGAATGAATGTCTTCTAGATTCTGTTGCTGTTTGTCTGATAAAAGTTCTCATGATGTTCGTTTTTTGATTATGATTAATTGATTGATAAATACTTTTTGAATTGTGATTATATCTAATAGACGAGGAGAGTAACATTTTGTTACAGTACTATGTAATAAAAGGTACTGTTTTTAACAACATTTAACTACTGTTAAATTCTAAAATACTATAATTAACTGAATATCAATAATTTATATATTTTCGATTTTTTCGCTAAAATTGAATTTCTTTTCTATTCAACAACAATTTGAACTGGAAAGCTACTTGCCTATCTTAACAATCGGTTAAATGGGAGTAGAGCTATCTCATAGTTTTGTACCTTACAGTTGATGCGCAAATTCAATAAATTTATTCATTTACTGATTGCCTTTTCCGTTCAAGTGCTGTGCGCTCAATATAATAGGGCCGATTGGAAAGAACGGGATAGTTGGATGCATCTAGAGGAGTTGTTTACCTATGTAGACCTGAGCGATGGAGATGTAGTAGCGGATATTGGTTGCCACGAGGGGTACCTCACCTTTCACCTATCAAAAAGAGTAGGGGATAGGGGCAAGGTATACGCCGTAGATGTTCGCAGGGATCGTTTGGAAAGGCTTACTGAAAGTCTGACGGACAAAAATATACGAAATGTAGAAACGGTTTTGGGTGATTACGACAACCCAAAATTACCTAGAAATACACTTGACGTTATTTTTCTAATAGACACTTACCACGAAATTGATGACTATAAAGAAATGTTGTACCATATTAAGAATGCTTTAAAACCAAATGGAAAACTGTTGGTGTTAGAAAAATTGAAAACGCAACATCTGGGCAAATCTAGATTGGCACAGGCTAATGGCCACACATTATCCATTTCTTATGTAGAAAAAGAGTTAAAAGATGCAGGCTTTAAGATTGAAAGTAGGAACACAAGTTTTGGTACGTGGAATCATGAGCCTGAAAAACAAATGTGGGTACTAACTGCAACCGTTGGACCAAATGATTGATTATAAGGCTTAAATCGTATTTGAGTTTAAATGAAGTTCGGAAAATACTTTTCATAGGGTCTTTAAGTATTCCAGTATAGCGATTCTCTCATTATCCGTCAGGGAATCTCCAAAAGTATGTCCACCGTTGCCATATCCTTTTAAAGTCGTGTTGTACGTATTTTTATCCGTCTGTGTTGTTTCAACAGTATATTCCCATCCCAAAAGTTCCCTGTCGTAATCGCTATTATCAAAGGTTCGTGACCAAAATATAGGTCTCGCTTTACTGTTCAGAACATCAGCCAAGGTTGGCACGGACCCATTGTGAAAATAGGGTGCGGTAGCCCAGATCCCATCTAACGGGGGGGCAACATAGCCTCCTTCCGGAACTATTTCCAAGGGACTGGAATACGAACCGAACCATCCATTATTAAACCAATCCAAAAAATAGGAATTCCTAGAAGTGGACGCTGTATAATGGTTTGAGAGTTCAGGATCCGTACCTACACTTTCCAAGGCTACCAGTAAATTTGGATAATCGGCTACGTTGCCATTGTCATAATTACCATGACATGAAACACAATTGTTTTCAAATACATTTTTACCTTGGTCCGCCAAATCGGTATCAATTTCAAAAGGATAAGCAGGAGGTTCCAAACTAAAAATGTAGGCAAGGATATCTTCCATTTTCTTGTCTACCTCTTCGGCCTTTTCAGTACCTTCCATAGTTAAAAGGCTGGCGCCAATAAAAGACTTGCAGAAATCCATGCGGGACATGCCAGTATAGAACATTGCATTTTTTTTCTTTAATAACCACCAGGCGGGAACATCGGTGGGAATAACTTCGTCCGAAATTGAAATTAATGGTTCATCTTGCCATTCCAAGGTATTTTTGTCCCGATGCGATATAAGAACTTCAGCAATTTTATCCGCCGGATTTACCCCTTTTGAAGCTGTTATCGTTTTTGGTCCAATGGCGGAAATACTCCTGGCAAATTGACCATAGGCTTCCGCTTCGTCGCTATCCGCTCCATAAATTGAATTTATGGCACTCGTAAGCAACGCAACGTTTGCCGCCCTATTTTGTGTATAGTCACCATCATGCTGACCCAAGCCCATGACGTAAGTGTCGTTTATAAAAGAGGAGTGACAATTTAAACAATTGGGGGAGACTACCCTAACTCCATTAAAAGCGGTTATAGCAGTATTGTCATAGGAAATAATGGCATTGTCTCCTGTCCGATTAAGAATATTCGTGTTATCCTCTCCCGCGGCCAAGACCCAAGCATCATAGGGAATTCCAGCACTCATATAATCGCCGTTGATCAGATACTCCTTTCCATCATCTGGATTACCCGGCCTTTGAGGGGAAGCGGGAATCTTTTTGGTTTGGATGATTATAGGATTTGTATCATCCGTATCTTCGGAACCCTCTTCATCAATTACTTCCATTACTTCGGATGGATTGTCGCTCGAACATGAAATCCACGTAATGGGAATGAGGCAAGCAACAAAAATTCTTAAAAGTAAACCCTTCATTTTCATAGTCTTGAACACCATATTATTAAAATTACTTCATTTTTTTGCATTTTAAGGCTCCACTAACGTAATTTATCGGTAAAAGGATAGGGTTCAAATACTAAATTCAATCTTTAATTGGAAATCAAATTACATATCCTATCTTTGTTACCGTTAAAAGGGAGGCAGATCATTCTTGCTATGACCACGAAATCGACGTTTTTGTTACCATAAGTTACAATTCTCTTTCCACGTAAGTCACTACGTATTTCTATTTCTTCTTTAACAAAACT
>CAJQMW010000114.1 GCA_905479535.1 uncultured Maribacter sp.
AATATAATGGACAAGAGCGGCAAATGGGCGATCGCAACAGCATGGGCAAGACCGACCCCGATGCCACCTTCATGCGCATGAAGGACGACCACATGCAGAACGGCCAGCTCAAACCGGGGTACAACCTACAGGCCTCCACCAACAACCAGTTCATCGCCAACTATACCGTTGCGCAGACCACGGCGGACACCGTTGCGCTTATCGGCCATGTGGACGAATTCGTCGAAAGCTATGATCGGGCCCCCGAACAACTGACCGCGGACGCGGGGTACGGAAGCGAGGAGAATTTTGCGGACCTGGAAAGCAGGAACATCGAGGCCTTCGTAAAATACAATTACTTCCACAAGGAACAATGGGAAGAGAAACGGGGCACCTTCAAAAAGCCCTTCGCGGCGGACAGGTTATATTACGACCCGGAAAAAGACCTTTACTACTGTCCCATGGGACAGGAAATGCGAAATATAGGGAGCTACGAAAGGGAGACCAAGACGGGATACCTGCAGACGATCGATCGCTATCAGGCGGGCAACCGCATAGGATGCCCCATGCGGGGGGCCTGTCACAAAGCAAAAGGAAACAGGATAGTGGAGGGCAACCACAATCTGGCCAGGCTCAAGGCCAGGGCAAAGGAAAAGCTTATTGGTCCCGAAGGGATCGCACATCGCAAACAAAGATGTTGGGACGTTGAAGCCGTCTTTGGGAATATCAAGCAAAACATGAACTTCAAACGTTTTATGCTAAGGGGCATTGAAAAGGTAGAGACCGAAATAGGGCTGATCGCCATGGCACATAACCTTAAAAAGGCAACACTAAGGGCGTAGGATCCTTTTAGCCGCTTTTGCTCATTTCCAAATACCCAAAATCCCAGGCCCGAACCAAAACCTTGACCGAATGACCAAAAATAAAAAGACCGCCTAAACGTTTTTAGACGGCCTCTTTTTTATTGGTTCGATTTTTACATTTTTATAATTAGGGTTTCCTCAGAAAGTCAGAATTGAAAATCGTTCAGTTGCGCGAACTTGACCAGGTTGGTGACGAACAGTATCGCGCCTATCCAGGAATGTGAGGTATCGCTGAGCTTCGCCTTGATGTTGTTCAGGCCGTAGCCCTGCTTGGCCTGCCCGAACTTGCCCTCTATGGCGTTGCGTTCGTTGAACTCCTTTTTCCTTTTCCTTTTCTCATAAACGGTCTCCCCGGGGCGCTTCCCCTTTGGGGCGACCGTCATCCTTATGCCCCTTTCACGGCACCAGTTGCGGTTGGCGTTGGTCCCGTAGATCTTGTCGGCCTGTATGCCGACATCAGGCAGTTCTTCATGTTGTTCCTTACCTGCGTTACCAAGTGTATCCCGTCCACGAAAAGGGTTTCCATGAGTTCCTTCCCGATGTAGCCCTTGTCCGCATATAGCTTGCCGAATATTTTTTTAAGGAAATTCCCGTGCCTCAAAGGGTCGCGGTCGTCCACGTTCGCCTGGGTAATGGAAAACTCCAGTATCTCTCCCCTTTCGTTTATTACGATGTGCAGCTTGAAGCCATGGAACCATCCCATTGTGGACTTTCCCGTAGTGGCCGTACCGTCGAAGACCTTGTTCCTTTTGATGCGCTTGTTCTTGCAGACCCTTATGGGGGTGGAATCCACGAAGGAGATACCGGTGCACTCGCCAAGGCCACAGTTCTTCAGGAACAAGGTCATTGGCATCAGGCACCTGCCCATCAATTCCACAAAGCGGTTGTAGGAGACCGTTCGCGGAAAATCGTCCTTCATATGCAGTTTGACACGGTCAAGGTAAAAATGCTTGAAGGTGCGGTACCCGCTCAAATGGAACAGCACCATTATCGTTATCACCTCGGCCTTGGACATGACCAGCGGACGTTTGGAAGGGTTGCCAAGTAGGTTTTTCTCGACGACAAGGTCGAATTCCTTGCAGAATTCATCGACAAGACAGAAAATTTCCGTAATTTCAACATTGACCATCATGGATGGGGTTTTTAAGTTATTTAACTGTATTTCAGTACTTTAAATTACTGAAATCCCATCTTTTTTACAATGATTTTATCCTAAATTATTAATCGAACTCAGGTTAAAGGGATAAAGGCCCGCACCAAGGCCACGGAAACCCTGTGGATATTCTTTGGCATCCATACGGCCAATGCGCTCTATATCGGAAGGCGCATGGCGGAGGAAGGGCTGCAACGGGCAGCCTAAGGAAAAAACCTCGGGATCTGCTGGGAGAGGTACGCAATTTTACCAAAAAAATCACCGGAAATCGACCAAGATCACCCAAACCGTCATGGCAAAACCATCCTTGTGCAAAATTCAACGATAACCCATGCCAATTTTTACCGAATCGTAAATACAACTTGGGTAAATTCAGTCTTACTCCTGAATATGCCTTTATAAAAGCTAAAAAAAACCTCACCGTTGGGTTTCACAATAAATTAAGTCTGTGCCTTGGACTAGAACGCATAGTTCAAACCGAGCATCCAATACGTCTGTAATTCGTTATCCACGGTTTCAAAAGTCTCCGTTGCGTTTCCTAACGTATTGATAGAATAGTTCAATGCTTCCTGTTTATTGTTTCTAAGACCGAAATCAAATCCTACCCCTATGGCTTTCCATAAGGTATACCCAAAAGAATTCGTCCAAGTCCAGTTGGATAAATCCCCACTCTTATAACTTTGAAATATAGAGAGGTTCGACTTAAAGTTCACTGCACCAATATTTTTGGTATAATCAGCCACTATCTTGGCACCAAGTGAAGACTCGAATATATTCTCTGTACTGCTAAAAACGAAGTTGTAGTTCAACGGGTGAACTACAACGACCAAATCTTCTATCGGCGTCCATGTAGCCCCGAAACCTATATCCAAGTACCCGGGATCATTAAAATTATTTAGTATGGTGGTTCTATATTCCCCTAAAGCGGATATGGCAAACTTTTCATTTAGTTTACGGCCGTAGAGCGAAGTAATTTGAAATACGTCCGTGGTTCCCTCAAAGCTATCACTATCCGTAGGATCGTCCTTATCGTCCAACTTTACCCAAGCCAAATTTACATTGGCGGAGTTTCTCCAGAAAAATTTGGGTTGCTTTAGATTAGCAAATGCATTTACCGTAAAACCTATACTTCCGGAGGAATTGTTAGGTGTTCCTTGCGCATACCAGTTATTAAAATTGGAAATGCTCCCGCCAATAGTACCAAAAGCACCCTTTTTCCATCCGGGCAATGCAGCAATTTCTGCCTTAATAGCATCCACTCTTGCTTGTATAGCGGCAATAGAATCTTTCTTGGGTGCCATCTGCGCCTTCAATTCTTCCTCCGTCTGAGAAAACCCAAAAGCACAGGTCAGCAAAAGGGCCGCCGTTAAAATAATGTGTT
>CAJQMW010000115.1 GCA_905479535.1 uncultured Maribacter sp.
AAATTGTTCCAAAAAACGAATGTCATTTTCGCTTAGCAGACGAATATCAGAAATCTGATGCAGTAGCAATGCAATACGGTCAATTCCCATCCCAAAGGCAAATCCCGAATATTCGTCAGGATCTATGCCGCAATTAGTGAGCACATTTGGGTCTACCATGCCGCATCCCATAATCTCTAGCCACCCCGTGCCCTTTGTCATACGATGGTCCGTTTCCGTTTCCAGGCCCCAATAGACATCTACCTCGGCACTTGGTTCCGTGAAAGGAAAATAGGAGGGTCTTAACCGGATTTTTGATTTACCAAAAAGCTCAGTGGTGAAATACTGCAACGTTTGCTTCAAGTCGGCAAAGGAAACGTCCTTATCTATATACAACCCTTCTACCTGATGAAAAAAGCAATGGGAACGGGCGGATATGGCTTCGTTCCGGTACACTCTTCCAGGGGAAATGGTTCTAATAGGAGGTTCGTTGTTTTCCATATAGCGCACCTGTACGGATGAGGTGTGCGTGCGTAATAATATATCAGGATCAGTTTGTACGAAAAAAGTATCCTGCATATCCCTGGCAGGATGGTATTCCGGAAGGTTCAACGCCGTAAAATTATGCCAATCATCTTCTATTTCAGGGCCCTCCGATACATTGAAACCTATTCTTGAGAAAATTTCTATAATTTGATTTTTTACTATGGATATAGGATGCCGTGCTCCTAGTTCAATAGGTTCGCCGGGTCTGGTCAAATCCCCGTAAATCCCTTGTTCTTCGGTACTATTCTCTAAGGCATCTTTTAGCGCATTTACCTTGTCGATGGCCGCTTTTTTGAGTTGATTGATGGTCTGACCAAATTCCTTTTTCTGATCGTTGGGAACATTTTTGAATTCAGCGAAAAAATCGTTTAACAGGCCTTTTTTCCCTAAATATTTGATGCGGAAAGACTCAATTGCCGCTAGATTATCGGCTGTGAAATTCTCAATTTCGGAAATATGTTTCTTAATGGTAGCGATCATAAGGTCAATTAAAACCGCAAATTTAAAACTTTTAGAATAGTGCAGCTCGTTTTTGGCTAGATTTGATCAAGGTTGTTTTGGAGAATCAAACTTGTCTTTAACATTTTTCCTGACCCAAACCAAGCAATCATCAAAATTATCGAAAATATGTTCTTCCGGAATTAAATCGGGGATTACATCCACACGTTCCATCATGTACCTAGGTTGGTTCAGTACTTCTACAAAAAGAATATCGATGCCCGATTTTTTCAAATCGATAAGGACATCCTCAAGGGTATAAAGGCCGGACTGATCCATATATTGCATTCTCCCCATTCGTATGATTACCGTTGATGCCGTTCTGGGAATCTGATCGGCCATCTGTTGAAACTCGTTGGTAGATCCAAAAAACAAAGGGCCTTTCAGGTGTTTTATGAAGACTTCTTCTTTTAGGCTTTTAGGGAAATCTGCCTCGTCCGCCCATCCAATCTCCTCTTCCAAAGGTTTCACATCGGACCGTTCCGCCGTAAGATCTCCCATTTTTTTCATGAACATCAACGAAGCGATGACCAAACCCACCCCTACCGCATAAACCAAGTTCCAAACAGAGGATAGTACCAGCACAACCAGCATAATAACCACTTCCGAACTAAATTTCAACGGTCCGATACTTAAATCTTTTGGTAGACTGGGAATCGCTTTTAAACCCTTGTAATCCATTACGCCAATTCCTACCGTCACTAAAATACCTGCAAGCACGGCTGCCGGAATTTGCGAGGCTATAGGGCCTAAGGCCAGCAAAACAATCAACAGAAGTACTCCGGCAACCATTCCTGAAAGCTTTGTCTTTCCACCCGCATTGATGTTTACAACGGTACGTATGGTGGCTCCTGCACCAGGTATTCCGCCAAAGATCGCCGCAATACTGTTGCCAATACCCTGTCCCACAAGTTCTTTGTTGGGTTGGTGCTTGGTCTTGGTCATGTTATCGGCCACCACAGATGTCAATAATGAATCTATAGCGCCCAAAAGCGCAAGTGTCAAAGCGGTAAATACATAAGGGGTCACCGAACTTAGCTGAAACTCGGTAAAAATACCGAGATTGGGCAAAGGAAAACCACTAGGAATTTGTTCGATGGGTCGATAATCAAGCCCAAAACCATAAGCTACTCCAGAAACGACCACAAGTGCTACCAACGCACTTGGTATAGCTGTTGTAATCCGTTTGAAACCATAAATGATAATGATGGTAGAAAGAGCTAGAATAAGTTCCAGCCAATTAACGTTATTGAGTGCCCTTGGAAACACCTTAATGGCACCTAAGACCCCAGAAGCCTCTGTCTTTGCAAGGGTTTGGGCCTCTTTAAGCATATCTTCCTCTGTAATTCCCTTAGCACGCTTGATAGTTTCTTCAAAATTCTCCAAAACCAAAATACCCTCTCCGGCCTCTTCTTTAAGAATATTATCCAGTATTATTTCTTCTGCCATGGGTTTGTACTTGTTCACGAACTCAGGATCTTCCTTTGGATAGTACCCTATAGCCGGTAATATCTGGGTAACAAGTATAATGACTCCAATAGCCGTCATGAATCCAGATACGACGGGGTACGGAATGTAACGGATATATTTTCCTATACCAATTAGGCCCAAGCCAATCTGCATAAGGCCCGCTAAGAGGAATACAATGAGAATGGCTGGCAAGGCTTTTTCTAAACTTCCATCATGAATGGCCACTATACCGGCAATGATGACCATACTTACGGCGGTCATGGGAGCGGTGGGACCAGAAATCTGGGTATTCGTACCACCAAAAAGGGCTGCAAAAAAACTGATAAAAATGGCACCGTAAAGACCTGCACTTGGCCCCATACCCGAACTTACCCCAAAAGCGAGTGCTAAAGGCAAGGCAACGATCCCGGCAGTAATACCACCAAATAAATCTCCTCTAAGATTTGAAAACAACTTTTTCATAAATTTTGGCAGTGTTACTTTTATTTGAAAGGTAGTGTTTTAGTATCAAAAAAAAAGGCCGATACCTAAGTATCGGCCTTTTACCAATGCAATCGTATCTATTCATAAAAATCTACAGCGCCAGTTGAGATATCGTACATGCCGCCAACGATTTTTATTTCTCCATTTTTCTCCATGTCTACCAATATTCTACTACGTTCTCTAATATTCTCAATAGTAAGAAGAACATTTTGTGCTGAAACATTATCGACAAATTCCAAATTTTTTGAGTTTCTTTGGCTTTCGTCTTTTGGCTCTTTTACGGCCGCTACCGCCGGTTCAATTTTGTTGATCAAAGCGGTGAGATTTCCCATTCTGGCGTGATCGCAAGCACCTTTGATTGCACCGCAACTTGTATGGCCCAATACCATAACCAATTTGGTTCCGGCAAGTTTACAACCAAACTCCATACTGCCCAGTATATCCTCATTCACAAAGTTACCAGCTATCCTAATGCTAAAAATATCACCTAATCCTTGATCAAAGATCAACTCGGCGGATACTCTGGAATCTATACAGCTTAATATGGTTGCAAAAGGGAATTGGCCTTCACTGGTATCGTTAACTTGCTCTAATAGGTTTCTATTTGCCTTTAGGTTATTTTGAAACCTTTGATTTCCTTGTTTTAAGAATTCTAATGACTTAGCAGGTGTTATTGTAGCTTGAGTTTCTTTTGTATGTGCTTTCATATTTTTTCTTTTATTTCAAATAGTATTTTGATTGTTGGATATCATCACGGGAAATTTTAGTCTATTAATAATACCAATAATATCCGATGATATCAAGTTTGTCTTTGATTTTGCTCCTTTAGGACCTCTGCTTACGAAGAGCAGACCAATGTTATTTCTTTCTAAATAGTCAGGTAGTTTTTCAATGGTATTATCGCTACGTTCAAAAACATATTCAATAATACTATCCGGTTTAGAAGAAGCTTTTTCCTTAGGAGCAGACGATTTCTTGATGATCTTAAAGGATTTTAGGGGTTGTTGGCTATGCTTCATCAAATCCCGTGAAAATTCCAAATTTAGATTGGATCCACTATCGTCCAAAGTACCCAAAGACAAATTTGTATTGGGTTCGAATAGATTGTCATCATCGGCTATAAGAACGGCACCGTCATGTTTTTTCAAAACGAACTGGGTAATATTATCCCCCAGAAACGGTAAGGGGCTACTGTCCTTTTTGCCCAGCACCACAATATCCGGTTGTTGTTTTCCGATATAAGTACCGATCTCTTCTTTAATATTGCCTAGAGTGAGTAAATAATCAATATTAATCTCATGCTCCGTTGATACCGTTTTGACTATTGACTTTATTTTTTTATCAGTGGTTCCGTACTCATCATTGATGGCACGCATGGCCGACAATTGGTTTTCTTCCTTCACCAAATCTGATGGCTTTATTACATGTAATACCGCGATATTGGCATCGACCATCTTGGAAAAGTTAGCAATGCCTTTCAACTTAGTGCTCAAATCTCCTTTCATATCTGAAAGCAGCACTATTTTATATTTTTTCATGGTAGTTTTTTATGCAGTTTTCGTTTTAGGTCTCAATTGAAAGAATTCGATAAAGCTATCTGGATTTTCGACAATGCCACGTTCCGAGACTATTTGAATATCAATGTTTCTTTCCTTTGCTTTGAACGAGAAATCATCTAAAATCTCTATAATATCATTATCTAGATATCTGGTTTTTCTAACGTCTATTTCTAAAAATGTATCTCTGGGAATACTATCTAGCTCCTTTAAAATAGCTCCTTTGTTGAAAAATGTGACCTCTTCTGCAAGGGTCATTTTCATCTGGTGCTTACCATTATCCTTGTCCTCGATGTGAAGGAAGTGAGAGTTCTGATAGCTCTTAATTAAAATCACTACGATTCCCACGGCAAGTCCTAAACCTATTCCAATAAGTAAATCTGTAAAAACGATACCCAATACGGTTACGGTGAAGGGAACAAACTGTTTCCAACCCAAATCGTACATTTTTTTGAACAGTGCCGGTTTTGCCAATTTGAAACCAACAATGAAAAGAATTGCTGCCAAAACGGACAGCGGAATCATATTGAGTAAGGTTGGAATTAGAATCACCGAAATCAATAGAAAGAACCCATGTATAATTGCTGACATCTTTGTCTTCCCACCCGACTGTATATTTGCGGAACTACGCACAATTACTTGTGTAATGGGCAGACCACCTATCAACCCAGAAATAATATTTCCTGTTCCTTGTGCCAATAATTCCCGGTTAGTGGGAGTGACCCGTTTTTCGGGATCAAGTTTGTCCGTTGCTTCAACACAAAGCAAGGTTTCCAAACTGGCAACTAGTGCAATGGTAAATGCAGTGACCCATATTTGCGGGTCTCCTATAACCCCAAAGTTTGGAAAACTAAATTGCGCTAAAAAGGACGAGGCGTCGTCCGGAACGGGAACGCTCACCAAATGATCCGCAGATATAGCAAATGTTTCGTTATCCCTAGTTACTATATAGAAAATGATTCCTACCACAACGGCGACCAACGGTCCTTGAACCAACTGGAATATTTTACCTTTTTTGGAAAGTACCTTGTCCCAAAGTAGAAGAATTGACAGACCTATTACAGCAATTAAGGTTCCCCCAGGACTTATATTGTTCGCCGTCTCCAAAATTTCGGAAAAGGTGTTTTTACCGTCTACTTGAAAAAAGGCGAAATCTCCTTCTGGATCCGAATCATATCCAAAAAAGTGGGGGATCTGTTTTAGAATGATTATGATTCCAATACCGGTGAGCATACCCTTAATTACCGAAGAAGGAAAATAGTAACCGATAATCCCAGCTTTTAGAATGCCAAAAATCAACTGTATGATTCCTCCCAGAACAACGGCAACAAGGAAATTTTGGTAGCCACCAAGTGCACCAATGGCAGTTAGTACTATGGCCGCCAAACCGGCTGCCGGGCCGCTTACCCCAATTTGCGAACCGCTTAGAGCTCCCACGACGATACCACCAACGATTCCTGCAATTAATCCAGAAAACAATGGGGCTCCACTGGCTAGGGCAATACCAAGACAGAGGGGTAGGGCCACAAAAAATACTACGATACTCGCAGGTAAATCGTTTTTCAAATGTTTGAACATATTATAAAGTTATAAAGCCTCAAGATGTTGAGGACGGGTTAGTCAAATAAAAAAATAAACGTAAAAAGATTAGCCGACTTGTTCCGGTGGTGGAAGAAAAACTTCTACCGTATTTGAGTAGAACGGATCTAAGTAGGTGCTTGTATAGTGTGATGATGGATCGTAAAAAGGATTTACGTAAACAAGCCAAGTATGAAAAAAAATATCTTTTTCGTTGATTTCTTTTTTTTCTTCTTTTTGGTTTTCTTCCTCGTTGAAATCCATAACGAGGGAGCTATTGGGTTCCAACTCCATCAACGTAATTACCGCAGGCGCCAAAATGGCCACGGTAAGTAGAAAAGATAAGAAAATAGTTAAAGTTGGTTTCAATGTTGAATTGATTAAGTAGTAAATATAAAAGTAATACTATTAGAAGGCTGTTAAATTTGCTTTAAAAGTCCTTCAACAGTTTTATATTTTCCCTTGGGATCCAACCTGTTTTGCCGTCCGCAATCCTAATTTTTTTCCAATCGTCCAATTCGTCTAGCACATTTACCTTGGTGCCCGCATGTAGTACAAAGACTTCCTCACTTTTGGTATTAGGTTCTGAATGGATTCCAACTTCATCCGCAAAAACAATGGCTGGTTGGTCCTTTTTAAAATCATTGTATTGAACGTAGGCAAAAACAAGGGCTACGACAGCGATAAAAAGAGCAATAAAACTACCTATGAAGGACCATCTTTTTCTAGAAGAATATTGAAAGTAATAGAAGAGGATGTACAGAACTACAAAGAGAAACATAAAAAAGACGCCCACATATGCCCATTGGTCAAAGGAGAGTCTGTTGGTGGCCATCTTATAAATTTTGGACAACCCCGTTTCCGGCACAGTGTCAATAGCATCCAAGGCCATGTTTTGGGCATATCCCAAATTGTTGAGGATTTCCGGATCATTAGGTTTCAATAACAATGCCTTCTCATAGTAATAGATACTTGAAGCAATTTCATTGAGTTTGTAATAGGAATTACCAAGATTAAAGTACAAGGCTGCGGAATGTTGACCATCTTCAAGTATTGCATTGTAATATTCAATGGCCTTATTAAAGTCTCCCTCATTGTATGCCTCGGTAGCTTTTGTGAAATCACGTTCACTTTGTCCTTTGGCAAAAAGACAGGTGAAGAAAATAAAAAGGATAATTATATTTTTCACGGTGCTATAATTGTTTGTCCATTAACGAGATTACCTCACTGGCCTTATCGTAGTCGTTCTGCATCTGTACTTCTGAAAATGGGCTATATCTAGCCGCCTCACAATTGGTAAGTAGTTCCAGAAAACCTGCAATCGTAGATTCATCAACTTGTTTCTTATGCAGTAGTTCCGATATTTTATCCTTACTGAATTCCGAGGTTTCTATCTTAAGTTTGGCTTTTAGGTAATTGTGCAAGGCTTTTTCCAAGGCTACATAAAAAGAATCTTTGTTGCCTAATTCTTTCTTTGCTTTTGAAAGGTATTTTCGTGCCAACCTATTGGCTCTTCTTACTTTGTTCCCAACCACATCACTGGCTATTTCCGCTCTCTTTTTTCTAAAAAGTATGGCTATTGGTATGAATAACAGCGGTCCGAACAGTAATATATAGAAGAGATTGGACCCTAAAAAGTAGTTGGTGCCGATGGCCGTTAGATTAGCATCAAGTTTTATAAAATTAAACTGACTGCCACTTGCCACCACATTCTGCTTGTTAGCCCCTGAAGCTACCGCAGAAGTGTTTGCTCCGCTCGTTGGACCTTCCAGTACATTGATAATAATTTCGTCAGAGGTAAGGGTGGTATATTTTTCTGTTTTTGGATTGAAGTAACTAAAGGATATGGGCTGTAATGGATACTTTCCCCTAAAAGCGGGAACAATGGTATAATCATTGGAAACAGTGCCCTGCATACCGGCAAGGGTTGTTCGTACACCTTCCTTGAATTCTGGTTCATAAACTTCTAACGAACTTGGCAAAACGGGCTCCGGAAGTTTAAAAAGTTTTAGGTTTCCTTTACCGCTTACCTCGATTGTAGCCCGTAGCGATTCTGATGCATTAAGACTTCTTTTGCTGGTCGTAACCGCAAAATCAAATTCTCCTACGGCACCACTAAAGTCAACTGGTCGATTTTTGGATGGCAACGCTTTCGCATTAATTGTCCTTTTACCGGCAGAAACCGTTTTATTGGTCTGTGCATAAATCCTACCGCCAAAGAAGTCCCTCTTATTGGTGGGGACATCCACGGTCACATCCAAGGAAAGTGGTTCTATTTCCAGTTCCCCCGATTTTTGAGGATAGAGCACCACCCGTTTTAATACTACATACCGGTAAGGTTTTCCTTGGTAAGTTCCATTTTGTGCATTCAGCGCCGATACCTTTATATCCTGACTCCAGAAGTTATTGTATTTAGGGTTGTCCAGAGGTTGATAATTGGAAACACTTATAGAGGGACTTACGTATAGTTTATAAACCACACTTATGGCCTCGTTCATGTACGGATTGGTCTTGGAGACCTCGGCGACTAGGTGTAAATTTTCGTCCGCCACATCGTCCGCGGTCATTTGATCACTTGGCTTGTCTACCGCAGCAGTGACTTCTACGTCTTTTGGCAATGACTTATAAGTCTTCCCGTCGATAACGATGGAGGCTTGTTTTATGGTGAATTTTCCCTTGGCAGAAGGAGCCAAGGTGTACGAATAGGTTTTTGAATAGCTCCGCACACCGTTAATCCAAGAAGAACTGATGGATTGAGAGGGACCCATAAGCACCCTAAAGCCAGTAAAATCTGGAGGATTAAAATTATCCCCATCCTTATTCATGGTAAAATCTACCCTTAGACGCTCATTTAGACCTAATTTTGATTTGCTCAGCTTCATTTCAAAAGTCACCGCACCCTTGTCCTGTGCCTTCAGTGCAAAGGCAAGTATAAATACTGTAATGAACGCAATGGGTTTTTTATAATTCATAATCAATTACCAATCCTTTTCATTTTTAACTTTTGCTCCCTGTACTTTTTTGGCATCAATTTTATCCTGAACCTTTTTTTCTGCATTCTGCATGGCCCTTAACAGGTTCTCAACTTGCTGCTTGGAAAGTTGGTTTGGACGTTTTTGAGGTTGATCTTGAGGTTTGTCTCCTTGTTCCGGTTTTTTCTTCTGTTCCTCTTTTTTATCACCATCACCTTCTTTGTTCTCATCCTTCTTTTCATCACCCTCATCGCCCTTGTCACCTTTATCTCCTTGATCCTTTTTATCCTGGTCTTTTTCGTCCTTATTATCACCCTCCTTATTCTCGTCCTTATCCTTCTTGTCCTGTTGGTCTTCCTTATCCTTGTTCTCGTCGTTTTTGTCCTTGTTTTCTTCGTCTTTCTTTAACATTTCCTTTGCTAAGGCAAGGTTATAACGTGTTTCCTCATCTTTAGGGTCGTTGCGTAACGCTTGCTTGTAGGCCTCCACAGCTTTTGCATAATCTTTTCGTTTCATGAACACGTTGCCCATGTTATGATAGGCCTTATGCTTCTCTTTTTTTGAAGACGCCGTTTCGCCGGCCTCTTTAAACCTGCCAAAGGCTTCACTAAAGGTCTCGTTATTGTAATACGCATTACCCAAGTTATAGGGTGCGGCAGCATTTTCGGGACTCTCGGCAATGGCTTTTCTGTAATCTATTTCCGCTTCAATGAAATTATTTTCGGATAGTTTTTTGTTGCCTTCCCAAGTAAGGTTAGTGGAACTTCTAAGCCCTTTTTCTTTTGCCTCAAGATCCTCTTCCTGCGCTAGAACAGGCACGGATATGAAAAATATTAAAAGTAATCGAATCATCGCCTTCATACTAGTCTATCTCTTTTTCGTTAAACAAATTCAGCTTCTTCAACCATTGCGTCTTGCGGTCCAATATAAATATTTCTAAAAACAGGAACAAAAGCCCGGCTCCTAGAAACCATTGGAACTGGTTCTTGTATTCGGCAAACTGTTTGGCCTCAAACTCCTTTTTATCCATTTGAAGCAACTCTTCCTTGATAAGTTCTACGGCCTCATCGGTGTTAGAGCCGTCAATATATTTTCCATTGCCTTCATCGGATATATCCATGAGTATTTCCTGATTAAGTTTTGTGATCACCACCTCGCCTTGCGCATCTTTTTTCAAGCTTTCTAAAATACCATTTCTTTTCAGGGGGATGGGCGCTCCTTTTGGCTTACCGACACCAATGGTATAAATTTGAATACCTGCCTCTACCGCGTCCTCTACCGCATTCAACGTTGAACCCTCGGAATGGTCCTCGCCATCTGAAATAATGAAAAGTACCCTATTGGTCTGCTCTTCATCGTCGTAAAAAGTAGTTGCCAATTCTATGGCCTCGTTGATTGCCGTTCCTTGGGAGGTGAGCATATCCGTATTCATACTTTGCAAAAACATTTTGGCGGCCCCATAATCTGTAGTAATGGGCAGTTGAGGAAATGCCTGATCCGCATAGGCAATGATACCAATGCGATCGCTTGCCAATTGATTGATGATTTCAGATACCAATCGTTTCGCCTTTTCCAACCGGTTCGGTGCAATGTCCTCGGCCAACATGCTTTTGGAAACATCTACGGCGAATACAATATCCACACCTTCACGTTTTACGGTCTCCAGTTTGGTGCCGATTTTTGGATTTACAAGTCCCAGAATCAGCCCGGAAAGCCCTAACAAGAATAGGATAAGTTTCAAAGTACCCTTGTAGTATGATCTATTTGGGGTTAACCGCTTTAGAAGCGAACTATCCGCAAACTTCTTTTGAGTTCTTTTTTTCCAAACCAAAAGCAACAGAAATAAGGTAATGATCACCGGAATGATGAACAACAAATAGAAGTATATTTTTTCGTCTAACTGAATCATATTCTTTCCGCTCTCAGACCTGTCGGGTTTTCAAAACCTGACAGGTCTTATTTTAAATAAAACTACGAAACAAAGTATTTCGTAACACCCATTCCAACAAGAGCAAAGTGCCTGCCAGTAATACCCATGGCCTGAACCGCTCTTCGTAACGGTAGTATTTGAACTCCTCTATCTCCGTTTTCTCCAGTTTATTTATTTCATCGTAGATGTCTTCAAGGGTCTCATTATCCGTGGCCCTAAAGTATTTTCCACCTGTCACCTCGGCAATATCCTTAAGCAACTCCTCATCAATTTCTACTTGCCGCATTCCGTACCTAAAGGAGCCATCGGAATTGTAAGCAATAGGCGATAAGGCATTTCCGTTCGTTCCCAGACCAATGGTGTATGTTTTAATATCAAACTCAATGGCAAGGTCGGCCGCGGTTTGGGGCTCAATAAAACCGGAATTGTTCACCCCGTCCGTTAATAGGATTATGATTTTACTTTTTGCCTTACTTTCTTTTAACCGGTTCACCGATGTTGCCAATCCCATTCCTATCGCCGTACCATCTTGCAACTGACCATAGGTGATTTCACGCAGGGCGCTGAGCACAATGGATTTGTCCGTAGTTATAGGTGTTTTGGTATAGCCCTCGCCCGCATAGGCCACCAAACCAATACGGTCATTGGGCCTCTTTTTAATGAAATCAGCGGCAACTTTCTTTAATGCCGACAATCTATTGGGTTTTAAATCGCGTGCCAACATACTAGAAGAAACATCAATGGCAATAACGATGTCTATTCCCTTGGTCGTTTTTGTCCGGGTTGAGATATCTTCTGTTTGAGGTCTCGCCATGGCAACGATGATTGCACCAAGGGCGATCAATCGCATTACGAACAGAGCGGGTTTGAGCTTTGGCAAAATACCCTCGAATTTAAATCCTTTTATGCTGGAAATCCTCAGGGAAGCCGTTTCTTCTTTCCGTTTAAATATATACCACAGGATCGCTAATGGCAGCAATAAGAATAGCCAAAAGAAATCAGGATTCGCAAATGATATATTATCTAACATTTAAACTTCCGTTTTAACCTCTACATTGGTTAGTATTCGATCTACAATTTCTTGGGCGTAAACATCGTCATCCAACAAGAAAGGATAACGTACTGTTGAAACCCTTTACCACCAAAAAGGAGCACGGTATATTCTCCCTTGACCAACTCTTCCGACTCCGGCACCTTAAATTTTCCACTACCATAAACTTTAAGGCCCTTTACACCACTAAGTGAAGTAAACTCTTCTTGTTTGGTGATGATATTTTTGGTGCCTTGTGCCTCGAACTGTTTGATGATCTGTTCTATCGTTTGGCCAAAGTCCGGCTCCACCTCTTGGTTTAGGGTTATAGAAGTTGTTGCTATGGTAAACAGGCCAATGGCACTTCTATAACCAAAAGCTTGGATATCCGCTATCGTGGCTTTTGCTTCCGGTGGGAGTTTTATTTCTTGACGCACAAGAACCTTGGGGGTTTCCAGCACTATGGGAGGATAGCCATAAGAGCTGGAAATCCAATCGCTTTCTAATAACTCTTTGGTGGGATGGCCTAGAACGGTATCCTTTAGATATCCAAACCCGAACTTGAAGCCGGCGATAGTCGTAGCAAGTAGTAATATCGCAGCAAACGATGCTATGCCGATTACAAGCCTTTTCTTTTGTTTTTTACGCTCCAGCTCTTCCTGATACTCTGCTTGCTGCATTAATTCCTCCTCTGTAGGTTCTGGAAGGGCATCATGGGTCTTAACCACTATTTGTTCCACTAATTTCCTGTCCTGCTCCGCTACGCTTGTAGCCGGTTTGGATTTGGCGAATTTCACCAAATCGGCCGTTTGTAAAATATTTTTAAACTGGTTTATAGTGTCCGTGTCCAATTCCAGCTCGCCGGAATCGCGCAGCAGTTCCAACTTATCGATCAATTGGTCCGTTGTGCTCTCTAAGGCCGATACGTGTGCATCTTCTTCCAAATAGGAGCGCACGATACTGGTGAGTTCAGAGTAATATTCTTTGTATTCGTCCTGAATTAAATACTTGGAATTTTCCAAGCGTTTCAATTCAAGAAGGGCCCGATCGTATGGTGGCAATAGTGCTTCCTTTTCATCTTCGGTCAATGGTTTTTTCCGGACGAAGAACCAATAAAATAGACCTCCCAAGATCGCCAAAACCAGCAGACCGATCAAAAGGTATTTCCACCAATCTGGATTTGATTTCTCTACATTGATCAATGGTTTAATATCGTACATTTTTTGGGCCACGGTATCCACGGGAACCGTTGCAACATTGATCAACATGGAATCCGTAAAATAACCAACCCCGTTTACCTCTACACGCTGTGCAGGCAATTTATAGGCACCGGAATCAAACTGGGTCAGCGCATATATTTTTTCTAGTGTAAGTCGGTCTTTTTTGCGAGTGGTGTCCGTAGCAAAGGCTTCTACGGTTTCCAAAGGAGAAAACGTTTGTCCCTCAGGGAAAAACACTTGGGCGGTGGGATCCACGTCCACAGTAACTTTCCATTGTATCTGCTCCCCAATTTTAATAAAGGTGGTGTCTACTTCGGAACTTATGTTGGGCTTGGTCTGGGAATAGCCTTCGAACCCAAAAATAAAAATGAGTATGGCAAGCCATCGCACATTTTGCGCAGCTATTTTTGTACTTCGTAGACGATACTTCGTACTTCTCATTTACCCTCTTCGTTTAAAAAATCCCAGTAGTTTTTTCACGTAACTTTCATCGACCCTGCAATCCAGCACTCCACAGCCAGATTTGGTAAAAGTTTCCTTAAAATAGTTTACCCGTTCCCTGTGGAATTCCGCATAGGAATTACGTATTTTTTTTGACTGGGTATTCACCAATTTTAATTTTCCGCTCTCGGCATCCATCATTTGAACCATGCCCAGATTAGGAATGCCTTCCTCTCGCTCATCATAAACACGTATTCCTGTTACATCATGTTTGTTTCCGGTAATTTTTAAGGTTCTTTCGTAATCCGATGCGATAAAATCTGAAAGCACAAAGACGATGGCTTTCTTTTTCATAACGTTCGTGAGGTATTTTAGGGCTTCACCGATATCGGTCTTATTGCTTTTTGGTTTGAATTCCAGGAGTTCCCTGATGATCCTTAAAATATGTGTTTTTCCTTTCTTGGGTGGTATAAAAAGTTCTACCTCGTCAGAAAAGAGGATGAGCCCGACTTTATCGTTATTCTGTAATGCGCTGAATGCCAAGGTGGCGGAGATTTCGGTAACAATTTCGTTCTTGAATTGATTCGTAGTTCCGAACATTTCCGAACCGCTTACATCTACCACTAACATCATCGTCAGTTCCCGTTCTTCTTCAAAAATTTTAACGTAAGGCTCGTTATACCTAGCGGTAACGTTCCAGTCTATGCTTCGTACATCGTCCCCGAATTGATACTGCCGTACTTCGCTAAAGGTCATTCCCCTACCCTTGAACGTAGAGTGATATTCCCCACCAAATATATGGTCGGAAAGACGCCTGGTCTTTATCTCTATCTTACGTACTTTTTTGAGTAATTCTTTAGTATCCATAAGCCCCTCCCAGCCTCCCCAAAGGGGAGAAGTATTGTTGCGAAATTACAGCATCAACTAAATGATTCAATATCTTTTTGATCTTACAATTTAAAAATTGGTTAGAAATTTTCAGCCTCCCAGATAGAAATTCCCCCTTTGGGGGTTAGGGGGCTTTATGGTACTTCAATCTCGTTTACAATCTTGTTGATTATTTCCTCGGAAGTTATGTTTTCCGCTTCGGCCTCGTAAGTGATTCCGATTCTGTGCCTTAAAACGTCATGAACGACGGCCCTAACATCTTCAGGAACTACGTATCCCCTGCGCTTTATAAATGCATAACACTTGGCCGCGTTACCCAAGTTGATACTTCCCCTTGGTGATGCTCCAAAACTGATCAATGGTTTCAGGTTCTCCAGATTGTATTTTTCAGGATATCTAGTGGCAAAAACAATATCCAAGATATATTTTTCAATTTTTTCGTCCATGTAAACCTCGCGGACCGCCTGTTGGGCACTTAGAATTTGCTTTAAGGAAACTACGGGTTTTACCGTCTCGTACGCCCCTAAAAGGTTCTGGCGCATAATCATTTGTTCCTCGTTCATTTTGGGGTAGTCAATTACCGTTTTAAGCATAAAACGGTCTACCTGCGCTTCCGGCAAAGGATAGGTTCCTTCCTGTTCTACCGGG
>CAJQMW010000116.1 GCA_905479535.1 uncultured Maribacter sp.
ATCCCCCAGTGTAACGTTGTTTACGGTAGCTTCCGTTGTGAATTCTCCTTAGGGATGGTCCTTGCCATAGGCTAGGGCACGTTGAACCCTCCTTGCGATAGCAGCGACATCCTTTTCTTCGGTTTTGAGTCCTGTAATCAATTTTTCTTTCTCTTTTTCGAACTCTTCTTGAGTGAAGTTTGGATTTATTGCCGCATCTGCCATTAATTCCAACATCCTTGGAAAGTACTTGGACAAGGAACTGGCGAAGGCACTCTGGGAACCGAAACTCATTCGCGCCCCGAGGAAATCTATTTCCTCATTAAATTCATCCTTGCTGATATTCTTGGAACCTTTTCCCAAAAGACTTCCGGTTAAACTGGATACCCCTGCTTTTTTACCTTCTAAAATGGGAGGATTGTCTATCGTCAGTTGAATGGATACCCTTGGTAGTTTGTGATTTTCCACGACCATGACCTTAAGCCCGTTCTTAAGCTGAAAGCTTTGCGGTTCCCCAAGGTTTATTTCTGGAGCAGGCCCTGGTTCCGGCATTTTGGTACGGTCTACTTGCGCTTGTACCGATATGGCACTTAAAATTCCAATAAATAGGATATAATATTTTTTCATAGCGATGTTTAATTTGATGGTTTTTCTTCGGGTAGGTAGTCTATTACTACACGTTGGTTTGGATTAAGATATTTTTTGGCCACTTCCATAATCTCTTCACGGGTAATGGACCGGTAGATATCTATTTCTTTATTAATTAGTGACGTATCGCCATAGAGCATATAGTTGGTTGCCAAAGAGCCGGCAATGCCTTCAACACTGGAATTGGAATTCACAAACCTATTTTCAAACTTGTTCTGTAATTTTTTATGGTCATTTTCAGAAATTAAGTTTGTCCTTGCTTTTTCTATCTCCTCTTCAATTGAAGCATTAAGTGTTTCTAAAGAGGTATCCCCAACAGGCAGTGCAAAGACCAGATACATGCCATAATCTTCCTGACCAATATTAAAAGCGCCCACTTGTAGTGCTTCTTTCTGGTCGTCTACCATTTTCTTGTATAGTTTTGAAGTGGGTCCATCGCTCAAATAAGTGGAAAGCATATCCAGTACATAGGCATCCCTATCCTTAAAACCAGGGGTGCGGTAAGCGATGATAGTTGCCGGAATCTGGATATTAGGGTCATAGCTCACCGTTTTCACTTCCGTAGTTATGGGCTCTTCCGTGGGATAGTTGCGAACCACTTCCTCACCTCTTGGAATGTCCTTGAAGTAATCGGATATCCATTGCTTCGTCTGTGGGATGTCAATATCCCCTGCCACCACGAGGACGGCATTGTTGGGAACATAATATTTCTCTTTATAGGCAATAAATTCATCTAATGAGGCCGAATCCAAATCCTTCATGTACCCAATGTTTGGATCTTTGTAGGGATGATTCTTAAACAAGTTTTCGGAAACCGTAAATAGAATTTTTCCGTAGGGAGAATTATCATAACGCAGTCTTTTTTCTTCCTTAACCACTTCGTTCTGCGTATCTACCCCGCCTTGGTTGATGACCGGATGAAGCATACGTTCGGCTTCCATCCAAAGACCCAGTTTAAGGTTATTGGAAGGAAATACTTCATAGTAATAGGTTCTATCCTGAGAGGTATTGGCATTGTTTTTTCCACCGTTCGAGGATACAATCTCGAACCATTTCCCTTTTTCAATATTCTTCGTGCCTTCAAATAGCAAATGTTCAAAAAAATGGGCAAATCCGGTTCTGCCCTCTGTTCTGTCTTTACCTCCAACATGGTACATTACGGAGGTAGTGACCACCGGAGCCGTATTATCTTGGTGTAGGATTACATGTAAACCATTGTCCAGGTCGTACTCTTCATACGTAACCTTTTGTGCGTTCGCAAACATGAACAAAAGGAGTAAGGCCGAAGTTGATAGCAATTTTTGTTTCATTTTGTCTAGTGTTTTTTATCATACTTTTTATAAGTATAATTTTTGTTCTCATTGTTACACAAAAATAAGGTTTTGTAAGTATATTCTTTAAGTGTTAAATTTGCTTCACTTAAACTTCCAATATTCCACTGAATATTTATAACTTAAGGGGGAATTAATGAATTTTTTTATGAAGAACTATGCTTTACCAATTAGGTTTGGAATTGCCGCAAGCGGTTGTTTAATAGCCTATTTTTTAATCTTGTCCCTATTAGGGCTACACACCAATGTTTTTTACAGCCTTTTCAATGGCGTAATAACAGGTTTCAGTATATATGAAGCCATTAAATATTATAAAATTAAAAAAGGCAGATCTTTCAAATATAGTACCGGTTTCATGGCAGGATTGGTCACTGGCGGCGTTGCAACATTGATTTTTACACTTTTTTTCGCACTGTATTCCACGGAACTTTCCCCAGGGTTTTTAGAGGAACTTTCCACAAAGTGGGCCAGTACCTATAAAAGTTTTGAGGCTATCGTATTTCTTGTGGTTGCCACTATGGGATTTGTTACCACTTTGGTACTGACTTTATCTTTTATGCAGCTTTTTAAGTCCACCAATAATTTGAAGGCCAAAGAGGACGAAATTCCATAAAAAACCCTTGTACATTAATCTATAAGCAGTATATTTGCACCCGCCTTTGGAAAAAATCCAACAGGTTTTAATCATACATTTTTAACAATATGTACGCAATTGTAGAGATGGCAGGGCAGCAATTTAAAGTTGCAAAAGACCAAAAAGTGTACGTTCACCGTTTACAAACAGAAGAAGGGAAAAAGGTAACTTTTGACAATGTTCTTCTTTTGGATGATGGCACGAACGTTACTATTGGCGCCCCGGCCATAGACGGAGCCGCTGTTGAGGCCAAAGTCATTAAGCACCTTAGAGGTGATAAGGTAATTGTCTTTCACAAGAAGAGACGTAAGGGTTACCGAAAGAAAAATGGGCATCGCCAGTCCTTGACGGAAATCGTAATCGAAAGTATCGTTGCAAAGGGTGCCAAGAAATCAAAGGCTGCAGAGCCAAAGAAAGCTGTCCCTAAAAAAGAGGCCGCACCTAAGAAGGCTGACGGAAAAGCTGCCCCGGTAGAGGTGTCGGTTGCTTCCAAACCAAAGACCGAAAAAGCTCCGGCTAAAAAAGCTGCTCCTAAGAAAGAAGCCAAGACCAAAAGGGATGATTTGACAAAAATTGAAGGTGTTGGACCAAAGGCTGCTGAGGCAATGGTGAATGCTGGATTGGATTCTTTTGCGAAAGTAGCCAAAGCAAAGCCAGAAGCTATTGAGGCAATTTTGGCAGAAGCAAGTTCTAGGTTAGCGCATTTAGTTGCTAACACTTGGCCACAACAAGCTAAATTAGCTGCAGATGGCAAGTGGGACGAGCTTAAAGAATTACAAGATAATCTAGACGGAGGAAGAAAGTAATTTTCACTCCATTATAAATTAATAAAACCGTAACAAATGGCACATAAAAAAGGTGTAGGTAGTTCTAAGAACGGTAGGGAGTCAGAATCAAAACGCTTAGGTGTTAAAATTTTTGGTGGCCAAGCCGCAACAGCTGGTAATATCATCGTTAGACAACGCGGAACAAGACATAACCCTGGTGAGAATGTATATGCCGGGAAAGACCATACTTTGCATGCCCGTGTAGATGGCCTAGTAAAGTTTGAAAAGAAAGCAGGAGGAAAATCCTATGTTTCTATAGAGCCTTTTGAGGCTTAGAAAATCTTTCTTTTATTGATATTGAAAACCCTTTCCATTTACTGGAAAGGGTTTTTGTGTTTCAAAAAGTCTTGATTTTCTTTAGGCCAAACGATTTGGTTTACACGCTTTGGAGAAATTGATCCTACAATAACTTCTTGGCTACTTCTTTCCAAGAATTAACCCGTTCAAATCCTTTGGTATTTATATTGTGCGGTGAGGTAAATTGCAGGGAACGGCCATCAAAACGTTCCAAATTGTAGCTGCGGTCATCTATAAGCACATCACCTTTTAAAATGTGCTTGTGGCCACATAAAATTCTATTTTGCCACGGGATAAATGGTAGGTGCTCATCCAGCCAGTCACTTTTTTCTTCTAGGGAATTAGGGAATTGCATGGCTGCGGAGGCAATATATACTTCATGCGCTTCAGAAAGTCTTCTGAGCACGGATATGCTATCCGCTATCGGTTTTAAATCCCTGAAAAATCCCCTTCTGGTGGCGTGTTTACGTACGCTTTCCTGATGTGATTCCGGAACCATTCTCCAAACCTCGTTCCCTGAACATATTTCTGCGGTTAGCTGTCCTTCAAATTCGGAATTATAAATTTCTATGTGGGCACCATAGGTATCTGCGATTACCTCGTCCATATCTACAAAAATCACCATAGCATTTTAATTTTATGCGAAGAACGGGAAAAACGGATAGTTGCGAAAGTCGAGACTATAAAATTAATTATAGCATCGTATAACCAAAGGATACCTACCACTGCTGATTTCTAAACCCATTGGCTTTTGCAAACATAATGGTGTTGGCCAGATAATCTTCTAGATCATATTCCGGTATAGGCAAAATTTGTTGTAGAAGGGTCGTATCCCATTCGCAGGGTTTAGACGTTAGATAAGGTGTGAGGTGAACACCGATAGTATTATAGTAAAATTGTTCTAGTTGGGATTCAAAACCAGAGGTTTTATCAATGATCTTATGCGTTAGGTTATAATTATCAAAAGCTACGGTAGCCAAAATTTTCTTGATACCATTGCTTATGAGGGTCGTTTTATAATGTACAATGTTCAATTGCGTAATATCGGTGTCAAAAACAGTAGCTATAACTTTGGCGGCGTAATCCGTTGGGATAATGTTGAGACCACTATCGGTATTTACAGTTATGCGGATGCTATCCTTTGAAGTATTCCTATGGAAAAATTTGGCAAAAAGGTAAAAGACCATGTATTTGGAGATAAAAAAACTTGGGGCATCTTTAATATTGCCACCGAGTACACTTGGGCGTAAAATTTGGACAGAAATATTTGCATCCGCGCCCTCACTTACCAAAAATTTTTCGGTGGCATATTTGGAGGCTTCGTAATGGTTCCTATGTGTTGCGGGTTCGGTCTTTAAATAGTCGTTTGGGATTAGGCCTCCTACATTACCAGCCGAAAAAGCAGTGCTGATATAGATGAACTTATCTATAAAAGCGGAATAGGCCTCAAAAATCGATTTGGTGAATTCAAAGTTTTCCTCAAAAATTTCATCTTTTGCCTCCACCGCGGTAGATAGGTTTACAAATCCCGCCGAATGAACGAAAAAGTTGATTCTTTCTTGTTTTAAAAACTTGGTAGGATTTAGAATTTCCGTTGCGGGTATTACAGTGATTTTACCGAGTATCTTTTTAATATTTTGCGAAACAAATTCTGGGGCAAAATCGCTCTTCAACATTTTTAATATCCTATTTTTAGGAGTGCTCGATTTTTTTGCCCTTACCGGAAGATAAATGTGCTCAATGGTATCTAGCCTATCTTCTAAAAGAGAGAACAAGATTCTTGAACCCAGGGTACCTGTAGCACCGGTTAGCAGTATGATCATTTATATTTTGGTTAAAAAGAAAACCCTTATCCTTTTACGAAACGATAAGGGTTACTAATTTCCTCTTATGCTGAATTAGTACCTGTAATATTCCGGTTTAAAAGGTCCTTCTACGGTAACGCCAATATAATCGGCCTGGTCCTTATTGAGTTCCGTTAATTCAGCTCCCAAGCGTGATAGGTGTAACTTAGCTACTTTTTCGTCCAAATGTTTTGGGAGCATGTACACATCGTTTTCGTAATTGTCCTTATTGTTCCATAACTCAATTTGAGCCAGGGTCTGGTTTGTAAAGGAGTTGCTCATCACAAAGCTGGGGTGTCCGGTAGCACAACCTAAATTTACCAATCGGCCTTCGGCCAAAATAATAATGTCCTTACCCTCAATGGTATACTTATCCACTTGTGGCTTTATTTCATCTTTGGTATTACCGTGGTTCTTGTTCAACCAGGCCATATCAATTTCATTGTCAAAATGTCCAATGTTACAAACAATGGCCTTGTCCTTCAATGCTTTAAAGTGTTCCGCTCTAATAATATCCTTGTTTCCCGTTGTAGTTATCACAATGTCCGCGTTACCAATCACCGTTTCCAATCGCTTCACCTCAAATCCGTCCATACAAGCCTGCAGTGCGCAGATAGGGTCAATTTCCGTAACGGTCACAATGGAACCTGCTCCTTTAAAGGAAGCTGCGGTGCCTTTACCAACATCACCATAACCGGCGACAACGACTTTTTTTCCCGCCAACATGGTATCCGTAGCTCTACGTATGGCATCTACGGCACTCTCGCGACAACCATATTTATTATCGAATTTAGATTTGGTGACGGAATCATTTACATTGATGGCTGGCATAGGCAAAGTTCCGTTCTTTACGCGCTCATATAATCTATGTACCCCTGTAGTTGTCTCTTCTGAAAGGCCATTTATACCGGCTGCCAGTTCTGGATATCTGTCCAAAACCATATTGGTGAGATCACCGCCATCGTCCAGAATCATATTTAAGGGCTTACGATTTTCGCCAAAGAATAGTGTCTGTTCTATACACCAATCAAATTCCTCTTCGTTCATACCCTTCCACGCATATACGGGAACTCCAGCAGCTGCAATTGCCGCTGCCGCCTGATCTTGCGTAGAGAAAATATTACAAGAACTCCAAGTCACTTCTGCACCTAGAGTTACCAAGGTCTCGATCAAGACCGCGGTTTGTATGGTCATATGCAGGCATCCTGCT
>CAJQMW010000117.1 GCA_905479535.1 uncultured Maribacter sp.
GAATTTACTTTTTACGATAGCTCTCCCGTCTTCACCATTTCTGCTGAAGGCACTAAACTACTTCAAGTAAAAACACTAGAGGAAATTTCGAATCTAAAGCTAAAGTTGAAAGCCCTTGGAGCTTATATGGCACCAAAAATACATCCTGTTATTGAGTGGGATATTAGTATCGATTAACTTTACTATATTAATAAGAAGTCGAACTATATGCCTATTCTTGACCATCCACATAATCCTGTAGATAACTATATCTTTGGGTCAGCTTACCGTTTTTAGTCATTCTAGCCCTTTCAAGAACCCCATCTTTATCTCCATTGAAGAATGCAGGGATAACGTTTTTCAAAAAGGCATCCCCAAAGCCAAGGCTGGCATCCCTTGGTAATTCGCAGGGCAAATTGTCCACGGCCATGACCGCTATCGCCCCGGGATTTTTAAAATCGGTCTCAGATTCGGTTTCTGGGTCGTAGCCATATACCGGTTCCGCAATCGTTGATGGGCGAATGGTACTCGCCACGGGGCCATCGATGTCACAGCTCACATCGGCCACTACACCAATTTTAAAATCGGGATGTTTGGTATCTTCCCTCGTAAACAAATAAGGTGCTCCTTGCCCGTAAAAATGTCCTGCAATGTAGTAGTCCGTTACTTTTGCGAAGCGAAAGAAATTAGATTTGTAAGCTTCAGGATTTTCAAAGAAATCAGCTTTGTTTCCACGGACCCCGTCTTTGCGTCTGTTATATTCCCCGGCGTCAATCTGGCAGTAGACCGGTTCTTTGAATTCTTCTTCCCAATACTCGGATACCGTTACCCGTCGCATTCCCATACCGTCCAACATTTCCCTAGAACCATTACCTACCCTTCCCCTACCCGTAAGCAGCACTTTGATATTAGGGAGTTTCAGCTTTTTGAGTTCGGAAATGAGTGCCTGTTGATCAGCCAATGTCTCCGCCTTTGGCAATTGAAATAAATCATGTTTGAGGCCATATGCCCTGAAACCGTTATAAGCTCCCACAATGCCGGCATACCTACCAAAAGCCACCAAGCGTTGTTCTTTTTGATTGGTAATGACTTCATGATCGTACAATTCTATATTCTTTTCCAGAATTGCCTTCAATAATTTGCGATTATAGGGTTGTTCCTTTATCGTATGGGAAAAGAAAAAATACTTTTTGTTCGGAATCAGCTTATTGATGGGCACTTCTTTTACCCCAAGGAGTACATCGCACTCCGTCATCCTGTCGGCCACCTCAATTCCAGCCTCTTTATATTCGGTATCCGTAAATGTTCGGATGGGTGAGGGCTCTACAATGATTTCGGCATTTTTATGATGAGAAAGAATTTGTTGACAAGCCTCTGGGGACAACACTACGCGCCTGTCCGGCGGATTTTTATATTCTCTGATGATTCCGAATTTCATGTTTTTTTCGTTGTTCGTTGATGGTTGTTCGTTGCCCGTTGTTGGCCAGTGGTTGTTCACTGTTTATTATTGGCCCTGGGCCCTTAGCTCCTGTCCCCTGTCCCCTGTCTGATTATAATTTGTATTTTTTACTTTCTACACTATTACGTTTCACTTTCCATTTTCTGTTTTTCACTTCTCTCTTCTTACTTCGTACTTTTTACTTTGTTTGTCCTTAGCATTAAATTCAACATTAAGCAACTGTACCGTCTCAAATGTAACATATGGGACACCCCTGTCAAAACTTTTTTTGGAATACTTTTTGGGGTATCTTTGCCGACCGCCTTTGGTACTTCGACGGAGTTTATATTGAGCTGAGACGAAATGCTCAGTATGACAGATATGAGCAAGTACCATGTACGTCCGATAGCCCGGTCTTTTTGAAAAAAAGGAACGCTATTATAAAAAAGTTCATTTACATATTGGGGCCGACTGGTTTTGACAGCGAGACCAATGGCATTGTAAGCATGCCGAGCGCTGGGGTACAGCTCGTTAATATCATACTTCACACTTTTAATTGGCGATAATAATTACGCTCTTGCCGCGTAATCCGAATTATAGTAGGATTATGCCTCGTCCCTACTAGGTAGGGAAGCGAGATGTTCCTGGGTAGCCCTTGTTGATGGCGACCCATTTAGGAGCACCAGAAAAATCAACATAAGGTTGTTGTTCGCTTTGGCAATGACACTAAAACTTTAAGAAGCTAAGTGTACGATAGGCAGTTCTTGGTCGGTCGTGCATCGAAAATTAAGTAAGGACTAAGCATGTAGAAAGCACTGGCGTTGCTTGTTTGGACGAGGGTTCGAATCCCTCCGGCTCCACTAGAATAGTACCAAAGCTATTCAAAAACCCCTTAATCGTATGATTATCAGGGGTTTTTATTTTTTACGGTATCAAATGAATCGTTATGAAACCGTATTTTATGTGACCTATTCGGTGAGTACTTTTTTTTATAAAAAACACTCACCGATTTCCTTGTAATCAACTGATATAATGTTAATTATGAAAATTTTATTTTCCTTTTTTGTACCTTTACTTTTGTTAAAAAAGATATAAAAAATGAACCATTTTTTCTCTCAGTTATTTTACCTCAAAGGAAAACATTTTGAAAAAGACGTGAAAGTACCCATATACTTGCGTTTGAC
>CAJQMW010000118.1 GCA_905479535.1 uncultured Maribacter sp.
GAAACCCATGGGATATTGAAGAAGGGGCAAGCGGTTCCTCTGCTGGCTCAGGTGCCGCAACTTCTGCTGGCTTGGTTCCGTTTGCCCTGGGAACGGAAACTTTAGGTTCCATTACCTCACCAAGTTCCGTAAACGGTATCACTGGTTTAAGGCCCACTTATGGGAGAGTCAGCAGACATGGCATCATGAGCCTTTCTTGGTCCATGGACAAAGTTGGCCCCATGTGTCGCAACGCAGAGGATTGCGCCATTATTTTCAGTATCATCCAGGGGAAAGACCCTTTGGATAGAACCACAAGCGCTGTTCCCTTTAACTATAATCAAGATGTAGATTTTAAAGGTTTCAAAGTGGCCTATTTGAAGAGTGATGTTGAAAAGGACACGACCAAAGGAAAGGCCAACTTAGAAAAGGCCCTAAAAAGCTTAAAAAAATTAGGTGTTGAACCAACAGCGGTAAGCTTACCGACCAAGGTACCTTATGATGGGTTCGATATTATTCTACGGTCGGAATCCGGTGCTTTTTTTGATGAGTTGGTGCGCTCCGGAAAGGTGGATACTATGGTAGAACAGGATAAAAAATCAAGGGCAAATTCTTTAAGACAGTCCCGTTTTATACCCGCTGTAGAGTACTTACAGGCCAATAGGCATAGACAAGTTTTGATTGAGGAAATGCACCAGATCATGAAAGATTATGATGTTTTGATATCCCCCTCTTTTGGAAATAAACAGCTGCTGATTACTAACTTAACTGGACATCCTGTAATCACCGTACCAACTGGGCTAGATGAAGAAAATCATCCAACAAGCGTAACCTTTGTAAGTAATCTTTATGATGAGGAAAAGATTTTGCTATTCGCGAAGGGGTTCCAAGAGGCTACTAGTTTTGACGAAATGCATCCTCCAAATTTTGATTAAACGCTTCAGCTTAAATGAGCATTCCTGACTAATTTTTATTAATTACACCTTCCTACCATCCAATAAATTAATTATCCGTGAACCATAGGCCGCGTTCTGTTCAGAGTGGGTGACTTGAATAATGGTGACCCCGTCTTCTTGGTTCAATTTTTTGAAGAGTTCCATAATCTCTTCGCTCTGTTGGGAATTCAGGTTGCCTGTAGGCTCATCGGCAAGAATTAGTTTTGGGTTTGCAATCAGCGCACGTGCCACACCCACCAACTGTTGTTGTCCACCACTTAGTTGCGCCGGGAACAAATCTTTTTTACCTACGATATTAAACCGGTCCAGCATATCGGCCACCATGGCCCTGCGCTCCGCACCCTTATATTTTTTGTAAAGCAAAGGCATTTCAAGATTCTCTTGGACGGTCAGCTCATCCAAAAGGTGGTAGGATTGAAATACAAAACCTATATATTCCTTATAAAGATTAGCCCGATGTTTTTCCTTTAGGGTGTGTACGGATTCGTGCAAGAAATGATATTCCCCTTCGTCAAAACCATCCAACATCCCGATTACGTTGAGCAAAGTAGATTTACCAGAACCCGATGGCCCCATGACAGATATAAACTCTCCTTCAGAAACTTCTAGATTAATATCCTTTAAAAGGAAAATACGTTGGCCTCCAGAATTGACCCATTTGAAAATATTGTTTAGTTGTAGTAGCATGGTTTCTTTGTTTTATCCCCTCTAGCGCAGTCGAGAGGTAGTTATCCGTTTACTTGTCAAAGTTCTCGACTGCGCTCGAAATGACATTTATATTAATTTTTCATTCATCCCTTAGACTTTCCACAGGATTGGTCATGGCCGCTCTAAAGGTTTGTGACAAGACCGTACTTGAGCCAAGTAAGAACATTATCCCTATTCCAATAAGTATTATCCAAATACTAAAATCCACATGATAGGAAAATTCTTCCAACCAAAGGGTATTGATGAAATAAGTTGTTGGGGCCGTGATCAAAATCGCCAAAGCGAATATCCATAGATATCCATTGGACAGGGAAAGAGCTATATTCTGAATTTTCGCACCATGTACCTTTCGTATCCCTATTTCCTTTTTTTTTGATTCCGCCGTGAACGCCGCCATTCCTAAAAGTCCGAGTGATGCAATAGTAATGGCCAAAAACGAGATAAACCCTAGAATGTAAATAATGTCCGTAAATATTGAGTTGGTCGCCTTCAGTTCATCTTCATAAATATCGTATTTAAAGGAATGTACCTTATCCAACTTTTTCCATTTCTCCTCCATGAACGAAAGTAACGCATTCACATTCGATGCAGAATGATAACGCACGTTCATATAGGCAAATTCATCAGGAAGATAGCGCATTAGCAGGGGTTCGTCTTTATCCGCCTCTGTCAACAGGTCGAATATGAAGTTTTCGGTTAGGCCGATTACTTGCAATGCTTTTTTATCCCCGCCAATTAAAATAGTTTCTCCCACAATATTTTTTGGCTCCTCATATCCCAATAATCTAGCAACTGCTTCATTGACAACGACCATAGTTTCATCACTCTTTGGAATGGACACCGGAAAGTTTCCGCCTGCCAACAATTGCAGTTTTAAATTCGGAATAAAATTCTGGTCCACGCCTATGATGCTAGCCGTTAATTCAGACTTTGATATATTTGAAGTACTAATCTGCGTATTTCCGCTATACCCTCCTGTACCGGGAATAAAAGTACTGGCCGATATATTCTGAACAGCCGGATTTTGTTTGAACTCATTGGCCAAGGTCTCATATTCGATACCCTGAAGTTTGACGTTGATGACATTGCCTTGGTCAAAACCATATTCTTTTTCCAGCAAAAAATTCAATTGAGAGAAAATCAAAAGTGTTGTAATGATAAAAAACAGGGAAGCGCAAAACTGTGCGAGGACCAAACCTTTTTTTAATGTAATACGTTTGCCTTTACCAAGCTTTATGCCAGAAGAATTCCGTAAGGTTTTAATCGGTGTGAACGAGGAAAGAAATGAGGCTGGCAGCAATCCGGCCAAACATCCTACCAAAATACTGAAACCAATAAATAGCAAGAAAAGTATAAAGTCTGGCGTAAGGTCCAAGATCAGAAACTGATTTATCCAAAGATCTAAAAAAACAACACTCAAAATTTGAAGTATCCCAATGGCAAACACCAAAGAGATTAACGAAATTAGAATGGACTCAATGATAAACTGAATGAAAATCTGGTAACGGGCCGCACCCATGGTTTTTCTAACACCAATTTCTTTAGAGCGGGTCAGGGATCTTGCAAATGACAGGTTC
>CAJQMW010000119.1 GCA_905479535.1 uncultured Maribacter sp.
AGTGAAAGCGCATCCGAAAGACCGGTCTTTCTATATTTTATAAAGGGCAGTATTTCCCTAATGTTCCTACCCTCGAAAACTTCTGGTTGTACAAAACCGAAAAAGGCTAAAAGTCCAATGAAGAATACAATTACAATATCAACAAAATAGTTATATTTTGGGTCCATTAGATTGAACCAAATAAGAAAAATGTACAGTGAAAACAGGAAGACAAAGCCTGTATAAGAACCAACGAACCATTTGAGCCATACATTTTCCCTATACCCCGTTTGTTTATTTTTTCGAAAACTGAAGTAGGAAAGAAAGGAATAGAAGAACATTAATAAAATCACCAACCAAATACCATAGGATGGCCACGGGATATGTGCAAATTCTTCCCCGGCATTCACCAGTTCAAGTTTTTTGTCGGTATTGAGAACGTAGAAGGGAGCAATGGTTGCTGCAATTACAAATAACGGAACGAGAAAAAGAATATCGGTATATTGAAAACTGATCTTTCTGGTAACCCTCCGCAGATATGAATAAACCAATGGCCATAAATAGCCCACAAGGGAAAATGTACTAAGTTAAAATGAACGAAGGTTTCCGTGCGGAGTGCCCCGGACCAGCGTAATACGTTATTCAATAATTCAAAAGCAAAAAGAAAAGTATATAGCGCAAGGAGCCGGTTGGCATATCTATCCCCTTTCTTTTTATTAAGAAACACGATGGATAATAACAGACCAAATACAACGAACGCTAAAAAAAGACCGATGATAAACTCCATGTTCAAATGTTACTTTTACTGGGCCCTGTTAATACTAAGCCCAAAAGTGGCTTTTTCGCCCTTTTTCCAGATTTCAGTGTTGATTTTTGGCCACGTAGCCCGCTATGTTTACCAAAAATCGCCTCGAAATCCAAAAAAATCACCAAAAAATCCATGGTTTTCGTTTAGTGTTAACAGGCCCATAAAGTAGCCATTGGCCATTGAAACCTTGTCTCTTAGTATAGGGATTTGTGCTTGGAAGCTTAAGATACAAACCTCGGTAATATGCGATTAGTCTGGGAAATCATGGGTTTTCGAAGAGCTTTCCACTAGTCGGTTAATTTCATCCAATTCTTCTTGGGTCAGATTTCTCCACTGGCCAACGGCAAGATCAAGATGGACGTTCATGATACGGATACGCTTTAGTTTTTTAACCCTATAGTCCAAATATTCACACATCCTCCGTATTTGCCTGTTCAAGCCTTGCGTTAGTATAATTCGGAATTGATAGGTGCTGACGAGACGGACTTCGCATTTTCTGGTGACCGTACCCAAGATTGGGACACCGTTCCTCATTTTTACCAGAAAATCCGTAGTGATAGGCTTGTCTACCGTAACCAAGTATTCTTTCTCGTGATTGTTTCTTGCTCGTAGTATTTTATTGACGATATCACCATCGTTCGTTAAAAAAATAAGTCCTTCGCTAGGTTTGTCCAATCTACCGATAGGAAAAATTCGACTAGGGTAATTAATGTACTCAATGATATTGTCCTTCTCCACGCCTGTATCCGTTGTACATACTATTCCAACGGGTTTGTTAAAGGCTAAGTAAACCGGTTTTTCCTTAGGTTCGGAAATAAGCTCCCCGTCCACGTGTACCCTATCACTTTCCGAAATCTTGGCCCCCATCTCCGGAACCTTACCATTTATGGTAACCCTACCTTGTCCTATAAGCTTATCCGCCGCCCTACGGGAGCAATAGCCTACCTCACTCAGGTATTTGTTTATTCGCGTCCGTTTAGGTGCTTCTTGCATAAATTTAAAAGTGTCTGTGACTATTTCTTTCTTTGTATTTCCAATCGGTGGATTTCCCTTCCCAATTCTGCCAGAAAGGGGATGCCTACTTCGTCATATTCGTAAACATTATCATTGAAAATCCCATCCTTGTTTACCAAAATTGTGGCGGTAAGTAGAAAATCTACATCGTTTTTACTATCGGTAATGTAAGCACAGTCGGTAAGTGTACCGTATGCAAAACCTACTTTATTGTAGATTTTTATGTGGTCCGGGATGGCTTCCTTGGTATCGCCGTAAATGAAGAATTTACAATAGCCGTCATAATACGTTTCTACGTCGTATCCAGCATTTCTAGGCAGTGTATGCATAGCGTTCAGTAAGAAAGAATGTTGGTCCTCGGAAAGGTTAAAACGTTCGTTGTCCTCAAATTTACTAGGAAAAATGACCCTTTTCAGCACACCATGTTGGGATGCTATAGGGTAGTAATTTTTCAAACTAAAATCAAAAGGAGTATTCATTAAACTATCATCCTCAAAAAAGCCGGTCCCTTTTTTCGTTTTCTGAATTTCCAATGGTTCAGGAGCGGTATTTGTTGTAGTTTTGGTAGGGGAGGTAGTGCTGTCGTTCAAGTAAACAATGAGAGGTTTCGTGGTCAGGTCATCGGTATGATAACCCAGTCTATGGGCAATGCGTATGTTCTCGATTCCTTTTTTCTTCAAATTGGAATTAATTACATCCTGTCCCAAAAGCTCAAGCAGTCTATTATTGGCGGCATTATCGCTAACCGCAAAAATTTGTGAAATGTCTTTGGCGAAAGTAGACTCCAAAGAATCACCTTCAACGTAGTACTTGGTATTTCTATTTAAAGTATCCGTTTCGTTGAGCCGCTCCAAGGCCAAAACGGCGATTGGGAATTTGACGGTACTGGCAGGATAAAAATAAACATCTGAGTCTACCTGAAAATCGTAGTCCGTAAAAAATACACTATCGTTTCTCCGGTCTATTTTCGTGTAGCGTATTTGTACTTCGTATTGGTCCAAACTGTCCATAACCCTTTTTATCTTGGGGTGCTGGGAATAAAGCGCTTCCTCTAAAAGGTTCTCGTTTTGAATAGTTTTTTCGCACGAAGTAAAAAATAGTGCTATGAGGAAGAGTAGTGGTACGGTTTTTTTCATGGTGTCTTGATTATTTGGTTTTGAAGCAGCGGACCGTTTTCATCTAGTGATAAGTTTGGGACAATAATACCTGGATGATATCATTCATTGTAAACCTCTCCCCGATGTGGTTTTAGGGCGTCTCTTACGGCAATCATATTTTCTTCTGCTACAACCATAAAAGCGATGCTGTATAATTCGTTTATTTCTTTATGCCCCGTTATATTAAGGGATACGTTTTCCGATATAATAAATTCTTTTAGGTGTTTTTCGTGGTGTTCGGCAGTTTTAAATGCGGTCGGCCCCCTAAAATCCCAAATCAGTTTTATTTTTCTTCCCAATGTTGTCCGTTTTCTGCAAAATTAAGCCTTAGCCACGGAAGTTCCGTCCTCGGCGAAAGCTTTAAAATCTTTCATGTATCTCATGGACTGTTTTTTAAAGGCGCCCGGCATCAAAAATCCCATGGTCTTCATCATAAATCCTTGAAACTGAAATTCGCTCTCGGAAATCCATTTTGTCGCATGACCATCAATAGATTTAAAATAGTTTTTTTGAATGTT
>CAJQMW010000120.1 GCA_905479535.1 uncultured Maribacter sp.
TTTGTCTACCCTAAAATTATAGAACCGACCAATTACAATTTGTTATTTTTTGCTTGATCACTAACCACTAAACAAGAGCCATTTTTATTATGAGTGTTACTGCAAATTCCGCTTGGAAAAACTGTTTGATATTTATCAAGGATAATATCCAACCGCAGGCATTCAAAACATGGTTTGAACCTATTAAGCCCATCAAATTAACAGACAATGCGTTAAGCATACAGGTGCCCAGTAAGTTTTTCTACGAGTGGTTAGAGGAGCATTACGTAAAACTATTGAAAGTAGCTTTGACCAAAGAGCTTGGTGAGTCGGCGAAACTGGTTTACATTATCCGTATGGAGAACACCTATGGTAACAAAGAACCTTTTACCGAAAAAATACCGAGTTCCAACAGGGGCACTATGAGCCCACAGGAAATGGATGTACCCATCAAATCCAAGAATCCAGAACTTAGGAACCCCTTTGTAATTCCTGGAATTCGAAATATTAAAATAGAATCCCAGTTAAATCCTAATTACAACTTTGATAACTTCTTGGAAGGTGATTCCAACAGGTTGGCGCGCTCGGCAGGTATGGCCGTTGCCAACAAACCGGGAGGTACATCTTTTAATCCACTTTTGGTTTTTGGAGGGGTCGGGTTGGGAAAAACCCACTTGGCACATGCCATTGGCGTAGAAATTAAAGATAAGTACCCGGAACGCACCGTTCTTTATATATCCGCTGAAAAATTTACTCAACAGTATATTGAATCCGTTAAGAAGAATACCAGAAATGATTTTATACATTTTTATCAACTCATAGATGTACTTATTATTGATGACGTTCAGTTCCTCTCAGGTAAATCCGGTACACAGGACGTTTTCTTCCATATTTTCAACCACCTGCATCAAAACGGAAAACAAGTCGTGCTTACCTCGGACAAAGCACCGGTGGACATGCAGGATATTGAGCAAAGATTGTTATCCCGCTTTAAGTGGGGACTGTCCGCAGAACTACAAAGCCCCGATTACGAAACCAGGATATCCATCCTTAAAAATAAGCTGTACAGGGATGGCGTAGAAATACCGGATGATATTGTGGAATATGTAGCAAAACATATTAAAACCAATATTAGAGAGCTCGAAGGTGCCATTATCTCCCTAATTGCGCAATCTACCTTAAACAAGCGTGAGGTCACTTTGGAACTGGCCCAGCAAGTAGTGGAGAAATTTGTGAAAAACACCAAACGTGAGGTTTCCATCGATTATATCCAAAAAGTAGTTTCCGACTATTTTGAAATGGATGTAGCCACCTTGCAATCAAAGACTAGAAAAAGGCATATCGTACAAGCGCGCCAATTGGCAATGTTCTTTGCCAAAAAATTTACCAAAGCCTCTTTGGCCAGTATTGGGTCGCAAATTGGAAAAAGAGACCATGCAACCGTACTTCATGCTTGTAAGACGGTTGATAATCTTGCTGAAACGGATAAGCAGTTCCGAAAGTATATAGACGACCTTACCAAAAAATTCTCCTAAATCCTACATGAAAACTAAAGTGTTAATGGTATGCCTTGGAAATATCTGTAGGTCACCGTTAGCCGAAGGCGTGCTTAAAAGTAAAGTGGACTTGAGTTCTGTATTTGTAGATTCTGCCGGTACCGCCGGTTATCATATTGGAAAAGCTCCGGATGCAAGGTCCATTGCAGTAGCAAAAAAACATGGTCTGGATATCAGTGAACAAGGCTGTAGAAAGTTTACGGCTCAGGACTTAGATGATTTTGACGTAATTTTTGCTATGGATAAAAGCAATTATAAAAACATCATACGACTGAGTCGCTCTAAGGGACAAAGACAAAAAGTCCATTTATTGTTAAGCAACAAGGACGCAATTGAAAAAGAAGTGCCGGACCCCTATTATGGAGGCGAAGATGGTTTTGAACATGTATATCAGCTCATCAACGAAGCTTGTAATCGTATCGCAAAGGAACTTTAGAAAATAGTATGGCGAATAAAGCATCAAAAGGAAAACTCTATTTAATACCCTCTACTTTGGGGGATAGCCCACCTTTGGAAGTATTGCCCATATCCATTAAGCGGGCAATAGAAAGTATTGATCATTATGTGGTAGAAAACGAAAAGACAGCACGACATTTCATTAAAAAAATAAGCCCTAGAAAATCCCAACCATCCTTACAACTCTTTGCCCTTAATAAATTTACGGATGCATCAGAAATTCCTACTTTTCTAGACCCTTGCCTTAACGGATTTGATGTTGGGATTTTATCTGAAGCGGGTTGTCCCGGGGTTGCGGATCCAGGAGCGGCTGTGGTAAGAATAGCCCATGAAAATCAAATACAGGTGGTGCCGTTGGTAGGCCCTTCCTCTATCCTATTGGCCCTGATGGCAAGTGGACTGAACGGACAAAATTTTGCCTTCAATGGTTATTTACCGATTGATAGTTCCGAAAGGAAAAAAGAAATTAAACGATTGGAGAAAAAGTCAAGGGAGGAACAGCAATCCCAAATTTTTATAGAAACTCCGTATCGCAATAATAAGTTATTAGAGGAGCTGCAGCGAACATTAGCAGGAAGCACTATGGTTTGTGTAGCGTCAGATATTACATTGCCGTCAGAATTTATCCGCACGGAAACCGTTGCATCATGGAAAAATGTGGTGGTAGATTTGCACAAGCGTCCCACAATATTTATAATCCAGGCATAAAAAAACCTTGACTTCAAGAGCCAAGGTTTCCCAATTTCATACCTACTTTATCTTTTAAATCCGAGGATTTTTTTCAGCCCTGATAAGGGATATATCATATCCAGAAAATTTCTTGATATAGTGGGCAATTGAGGTGCCGTAACCATCCCTTACATCAGTTTTTCCAAACGACCTTAAATAGGCCTGTACATTACCGGGACCAGCTAAATGAGCCGCCGCCAAAATTCCGGACTCGGTAATTTCGGTACCTCTAATATGTTTCCCTACGAATCGTTTAATATCCCTTCTCAAAATCCACTTGTTTCGGGATATGTTCACATTAAACACCTTCTCTTGTAATACGGGATCATTTAAAAACTGAGAACCATTGTAAACACCAACGAGTTCCAAAGTATTAATACCAAACTGATATTTGCCAAGATACCCGTAGGTATTGACAATAAAATAATTTCCTTGCGATTCCTTAAAGGCCAAGGCCTCCTTAAAACCAACATATTGACTCCCTAAAAAAGGAGGGGCAATTTCAAAATCACTCGATAGCGTTTTATTTTGGGGAAATAAAACCACCGTAGGTTCTTTTGTTCTCAACAATTCTGGGACTTTCACAGTCTTTTGGAAAGGGCTAAAACCGTATAGAACAAAAATCACGATAAGGGGAAAATAAATAAACATCCATCTTCTCATACCTTATTTTTCTTAAGACTTACAGCAAAAAAAAGAGCTTGCTTAAATTACTGGGGCAAAGTTAGAGGGGAAATCATTGGAGTTTGGCAACTATTTGTTAAAAAATACTGAATTTAGTTAACAGGTCTTAAAATTCCGGCAATTGAGCTACCTATTGATTTTCTGTGCATTTATCCAACGGATGTACTGTACTTTATTTCGGTTGTGTTGCGCCATATCTTCCGCGAACATATGATATCCAAAATTTTCTACATTGGCTACCATGTAGTAATAATTATGTTTTTCCGGGTTCAAAACGGCATCCACGGCACTGATATCCGGCATCGTTATAGGGCCTGGTGGCACGCCTGCATACTTATACGTGTTATAGGGAGAATCTGATTCCAAATCCTTGTAAAGCACCCTTTTTATAATCGTATCAAAATTTCCAGTTTCTTTCTTAATGGAATAAATGACCGTGGGATCAGCCTGTAATAACATGCCGCTTTTTATCCGGTTCAAATACAGGCCGGCTACTTTTGGTCGTTCATCAATCTTAGCTGTTTCCTTATGCACGATGGAAGCCAACGCAACCACTTCATTAGGGTTCATTCCAAGAGCCTTGCTTTTGGCCACCCTCTCTTCGTTCCAAAAGCGTTGATACTCCTTCAACATCCTGTTTCTAAAGTCCTCGGCAGTCGTATTCCAAAAGAATTCATAACTATTAGGTATATAAAGGGATAATTGGTTTTCGGTATTAAATCCGTTGAATTTCAAAAATTCCATGTCATTAAAAGCGTTGAGCAGACTAACGCTATCCGGTTCTATCTGTTCCGCTATCCTGCCCGCCAAGTCTTCTACCCTTTCTTGGTTGTTAAAGGAAACCTTTACGGGAATATTAAAACTTCTTAAAGAATTAATAATTTCATTATTGTTCATTCCTTTTGCAATGCGATATTTTCCTCCTTTTATGTTTTGGGCGTAACCTTTTCTTTCTGCCGCCGAGGCGAAGGCATCCAAATCCACTAGCAACGGTTCCAAAAGTTGGGTGACTTCTTCAAAAGAAGACGACGAAGGGATATATACAAAAGCTTCCTTATTGTTAAAATTAGTATTAGGCGTGAAAAAAGTATCGTAGACCATGTAAGCGAAAATGCCACCTGCAATAAGCCCGATAAGGGCAATGGCCAATAAAATACGTTTAATGTACATTAGTTGTTCAGTTTTTGAAATAAGATTTCGTTTTTATAAATTCCGTTTGAACGTATCCAGTCTTTTTTGACCCCAACGGATTCAAAACCAATTTTTTCGAACAAATGAATGCTGCCTACGTTTTCCTCCAAAATATTCGCATACACTTGTTTTAAATCCAATCCCTCAAATGCATAATGGCATAAAAGTTCAATTGCTTCCGCCCCAATACCCTTATTCCTATTCTTT
>CAJQMW010000121.1 GCA_905479535.1 uncultured Maribacter sp.
TCGGTTGGGATGGTCGTATTGACGGTAATTGCTTTTAAAACGCCTTTATAGGCCGACTCAAAGTTGAGGGCTGTGTTTTCGGTTATTCCCGCGACTACTCCAGGTTGAAAAATTAATGCAAAAACGGCCCCTAATAAGGTACCTATCAACAACGCAGCTAACGGAGGTGTTTTTTTTACAATTAGGGCGATTACTACTAATGGAACGAGAAACAACCACCCACTAATATTGAAGGACTCTTCAATAGAAGTTAAAATGGTATCAATATCCGCTTCTCCAGTAGTGTCAAGGTTGAGACCTATGATTACAAACACCGTTAAGGTAACCGTTATAGTAGGTACCGTAGTCCATAGCATATATTTTATATGGCTAAAAAGCTCCCCGCCCGCCATAGCCGGAGCGAGATTCGTTGTATCGCTCAAGGGTGAAAGCTTATCTCCAAAATAGGCACCTGAAAGGACCGCGCCAGCGGTCATTCCAAGGGATATCCCTAAGGCTTCCCCTATACCAATAAGGGCAATACCCACTGTGGCGGACGTTGTCCAACTACTTCCGGTTGCAATTGATATTATGGCAGATATAATCACACATGCAGTAAGAAAAATGGTGGGATTCAGGATTTGTAAACCATAGTATATCATCGCAGGAATAATCCCGCTAATAAGCCAGGTACCGGCCAAAGCCCCTACCATTAATAGGATAAGTAAGGCTCCAGTCGTAGATTTCACATTTTCGGCTACCTCTGCAAGCATTTGCTTGTAGGACACTTTGTTCAGAAAGCCGACGATTGCGGCCACTGCACCACCCAACAATAAAATGAATTGATTAGACCCGCTAAGGGCATCATCGCCAAAAACATAAACATTATAGGCCAACATGCCCACAAGGGCAATTACCGGTATTAAGGCCTCCCAAATATTAAGCTCCCTGTTTTCTACAATATTTTCATTCTCCCTGTGCTTATTGGAATTCTGCTTTGCCATTATTTGTCGGTTTGGTTGCCCGTAATATTACGATTAATGCTACGGATGTGCAAGCTCAATAGAGGTATGGCTCAACTAATCATTGGTCTTTTGAGTTTCAAGAATATTTAAATCTATCATACACCGCTTAATAGCCTGGTAGGTCCTTTCAATATCATCATCAAGCCCAATGGAAAAACGAATGAGTCCGTCCCCCAATCCCATTTCTTTTTGTTCTTCCAATGGGATTTCGGAGGAAGTGGACGCGCCCGGTGCGCTGAACAGTGTTTTATAGAACCCGAGGCTAACGGCCAAATAGCCCAATTTTTTATCCTGCATTAGTTCCATGAGCGCATTGGCATTCTCTAGGGAACCAACGTCTACGGTCAACAATCCACCAAAACCATATTGTGGGTTCATTTGATCCTCCATAATTAAATGGCCCGGGTGCGATGATAGTCCCGGGTAGACCACCCGTAATCCGTCCTTCTCAAATTTTTGCGCTAAAAACAGTGCGTTTTCGCTATGCTTCTTCACCCGTATATGAAGCGTTCGCATGTTCTTTAAGATGGATGCTCCCCGCAGACTGTCCAAAGTACTGCCAAGTAACATTCCAGCTCCGCTATTGACATCTTTAAGGCTCAAGCAAAAATCCTTTGTCCCACAAACGACCCCTGCCACGCAGTCGCTTGTACCATTTATGAATTTTGTCAAACTATGGATGGTAATATCCGCTCCTAGTTTACTTGGAGAAATGGATAGGGGAGAAAATGTATTGTCGACCACCAAGGGAAGGTTATTTTTTTTGGTGATTCTTGACAGGGCCGCAATATCAGCAACCTCTAATAAAGGATTGCTCACGCTTTCACAGTAAATCATCTTGGTCTTGGGTGTAATAGCTTCGGCAACCGCATCAAGATCCGTAATATCTAAAAAAGTGGTATTTATATTGAATTTTTTTAAAAAATTCTTCATGAAGGCATAAGTTCCGCCATAAATGGTCCTGCTGCTAATGATATGGTCACCTGCATCGCACAATTGCAGTATCACAGCCGTAATTGCCCCCATGCCACTTGCCGTTACATTAGCGGTTTCGGTGCCTTCTAGTGCAGCCAAAGCTTCACCTAAGTATAGGTTGGAAGGCGATGAGTGCCGGCTATAGAGATAACAACCCTCGGTATTCCCTTCAAATGTATCGAACATTGTTTTGGCCGATAAAAAGGTATAGGTGGATGAATCCGAAATGGAGGGATTAACACCGCCATACTCTCCAAAATATTGTAAATCCTGTAAATCGTTCGCTGCTTTCTGATTCATAATAGCCTAATTTATATTTAAAATTACCTATTGTTAGGTAAAATATCAATACATTATAAATAATTTAGTTAATAAATCTATATTTATTATTTAAATAGAATTTTAATCTAAAATAGCATTATATTTTCCGTTTTTAGTGAAAATCCTTTTATTATGAAATTCAACGAAACCGATCTTAGACTTTTGAACCTTTTACAAGCGGATTGTAAAAAAACAACCAAAGAATACGCGCACTCCCTAGGACTGTCAACTACCGCTGTTTATGAACGAATTAAACGGTTGGAGAAAACAAGAACCGTTACCAATTATGTGGCCTTAGTGGATAAATACCATGTGGAACGCAGCTTTACGGTTTATTGCCATGTAAAATTAGTACAGCATACACGGGATAACATCCTACAATTTGAACGTGAGGTTTTGAAATTGGAAGAGGTCGTGGAATGTTACCATCTAAG
>CAJQMW010000122.1 GCA_905479535.1 uncultured Maribacter sp.
AAAGAAAAAAACATGTACACCAACATCAGTTTTTCACCTGATGGAGCGTATACCATGGTAGTTGCTTTAAACAGACCTTTCTCCTACCTTGTTCCTTATCGTAGATTTCCATCCAGAACAAACATATACTCAAAAGAAGGAGAGTTGGTCTCAGAGCTTTTAGAAGTACCTCTTATAGAAGACCTACCTAAAGGATTTATGGCTGTACGGATGGGGATGCGCGAAGTTGAATGGCGTAATGATAAACCATCTACAATCACATATGTAAAGGCTCTGGACGGCGGAGACCCGGAAAACGAAACAGCCTATAGGGATGAAATTTTTGAAGTGGAGGCACCTTTTTCCACCAGTGGGAAAAGTTTACTAAAACTTGTGAATAGATATGGCGGTTTAGAATGGGGTAACGATAATTTGGCTGTTGCCCATGATTACTGGTGGAATACGAGGAATACAAGAACATATGTTTTTAATCCTTCCAATAATTCAAAAGAAGCGACCATAATATCCGAAAGAAATTATCAGGATGTATATAGTGATCCCGGGGATTTTGTGAAAGAATTAAACACTTATGGGCAGGAAGTAATTGCTTTGGATGACGATCAAAATGCCTATCTACTGGGAGACGGATACACGGAGGATGGCCAATATCCTTTTTTGGATAAATTGAACTTGAAAAACCAAGAGAAGTCTAAGTTGTATACTTCTAAGTTGAATGGGAAAAAGGAAGAATTATTGGATTATGATTTTGAAAAAGATCAGTTATTGGTTCGCGTAGAATCACCAAGCGAATACCCCAATTATTACTATAAGAGTATAAGAAAAAGAAAAGATCCAGTTCAATTAACATCATTTGATAATCCTTTTAAGAGCATTCAAAATGTCAGCAAGGAAGTCATTACTTATAAAAGGGAAGATGGCTTGGAACTTACAGGAACACTCTATCTGCCCGTAGGCTATAATAAAGACCAAAAGGAAAAAATGCCAATGATTCTGTGGGCCTATCCTAGGGAATATAAGGATAAGAACAGTGCATCACAGAATACACAAAACCCAAATGAATTCACCTATCCATATTGGGGTTCACCCATTTATTGGGTAACTCAGGGATATGTTGTACTGGATGATGCTGCATTTCCAATAATAGGAGAGAAGGACGAACAACCTAATGATACCTTTAGAACCCAATTGGTCTCCAACGCCAAAGCCGCCATTGATGCCGTAGATGCGTTGGGCTACATTGATAGAGAAAAAGTTGGCGTTGGTGGCCATAGTTATGGAGCATTTATGGTAGCCAATCTATTATCACATTCAGATCTATTTGCCGCCGGTATCGCAAGAAGTGGTGCATACAATAGAACATTGACTCCCTTTGGATTTCAAAGCGAGGAGCGCAATTATTGGGAAGCTCCCGAAGTATACCATAATATGTCACCTTTTATGCATGCCGATAAAATGAAAACTCCTTTGTTGATGGTTCATGGGGAGGCGGATAATAATTCCGGTACCTATCCTATGCAAAGTGAACGCTATTTTAACGCACTCAAAGGACTGGGTGCCACAGCGCGCCTTGTAATGCTTCCAAAAGAAAGCCATGGTTACAGGGCCAAAGAAAGTATACTACACTTGCTTTGGGAACAGGACCAATGGCTACGTAAATATGTAAAAAAAGAGGAAAACCCGATTATTACACCTGAGGTTATTGGGAAAGACTAAACATGGGATGGCGTAAAAATATTAGTCCAAGTATTTTTGAAAGCTGTTCACTTTAATCATAGCTTTTAAGTCATGTAGGAGATTAAACAAACCAAAGAAGGTTCTATTCATATATAGGAAATGCTTGGAGCCCCTATTTCCGTTCATCTTTCTTATTTGTTTATCGGATGCATAATGCTCGCTCAACTCTGCTATTCTTCCCCAGAAATCGTTACTTCCAAAATCGAAAGTTTCATGATGAAAGGGTGATGTGAAGAGAATCAACATTTCACGAAACAACTCTTTAAAAAATTTAATTTCCGCTGGACTGTCAGCGTCCGTCAAAATTTCTAACTCGTACATCTTTTCCGTAAAGATGCGGTCATCTGAAAAATTTTCTTTTTTTGCGAGTTCAAAATAAGGATTATAAAAAGTATCGGGAACTTCTTTAATACAGCCAAAATCAATAGCGATCAATTGTTCACGGTCATTTATGAGAAAGTTGCCCGGATGCGGGTCCGCATGAACTTTTCTAAGACCATGAATCTGAAACATATAAAAATCCCATAAGGTCTGTCCCAACTTATCTCCTGTTTCTTTTGAGAACTCAGTTTTGGTAAATTCACCTAAGTGCGTGCCGTTCATCCAATCCATTGTGATAATACGTTGGCTGGACAGGTCGGTGTAATATTTTGGAAAAATTAGATTATCGATTTGGTCGCAGGCTTGCGTTATTTCCTGACTTTGTTCTATTTCCAATAAATAGTTGGTTTCTTCTATCAGCTTATCCTCCACCTCCTTAAAATATTTGTCCGAATCTTTTCCCTTGATGTTGAACATACGTAAGGCGATAGGCTTCACCAAAGCCAAATCGCTACTTATACTTTGGGCTACTCCCGGATACTGAATCTTAACCGCCAATTCTTTACCGTCCTTAGTTGCCTTGTGTACCTGGCCAATACTGGCGGCGTTGATGGAATCTTTTTCAAAAGTATCAAAGACATCCTCTGGATACTTTCCTAAGTATTTCGTAAAAGTTTTACGCACTAACGGAGCCGATAGGGGAGGAACGGAAAACTGTGAAAGGGAAAATTTCTCTACATAAGCATTGGGCAGCAGGTTTTTTTCCATACTCAGCATTTGTGCCACTTTTAACGCACTACCCTTTAAGCTTTTTAGACCATCATAAATATCCTCCGCATTGTCCTCGTCCAATTCATTCCTGGAAGTATTGGAGTTTACCAATTTCTTGCCGTAGTACTTGGCGTAATTACCACCAATTTTTACACCGGTTTTTACAAGCTTACTGGCCCGTTCTATTTTTCCCGTGGGTATTCTGTCTAGCGTTTTCAATAGGTGATTATAGGTTATGCAAAAGTTTCCTTGTATAGGAATTTTCCAAAATCCAAGATGTTATCCAATGGGGTATTATCAAAAACATCAAAAATCGTGTTTACGGATTTTTCAATCGCCATATCCGTCTTTTCAAATCCGGCGGAATCATCATTCGTCCAGAATTTCAAAAGAAATAAGAACTGCAACCAAGCTCCTTCAGAAAAGAGTTGTGGATTATGTTTCGTTATCTTAAAATTTTTATCAACGTTGCCGTCTTCTATTAAATCTTTGGAAAAACCTTTAATATGTTTTCTAAGACCTTTTACTTCCTCCAGATTTTTCATTGTCCCCCCGCTGTGCTTTAGTGTGAAAAGGACATAACTCCTATTTAAGGTGAGCGTTTCAAAAAAGGTGTAGAAGAAGGTCAGCATTTTGTCCTTGTTACTGAAATTTTCGTAATCCTTATTTTTTTTCATCAAGGATAACGTACTGGTAAAAATCTGCTCCCAAATTCCTTTTTTTAAGCTTTCTAAAGAACCATAAAAAAGATAAAAATCCTCTTCCTTTATTTTAATCAGTTTACAAAAATTGTAAATGGACTTCGGCACTGTTTCATGTTCCAAAACATAATCCATATACGCAGCTATCAATACTTCTTTTGTTATTTTTTTAGCTTTAGTAGCCATATCCTAATGTATTTTCTTTTAAAGTAACAATGCGTTGATAAAATTGGAGCTATGAAAAGAAAGTTTAAGTTTTATTTA